>NZ_DATAGM010000419.1:0-2630 GCF_036263695.1 Phenylobacterium sp. | reverse complement strand
TCCCGTTCCCGCCTCTGAACGCGGCGGGCGCCCGAGGTCAAGCGCCCGCGTCGAGGAGCGGAGTCTCGGAACCTGCGGCGGCGCTTGTTACGTGGCGGATGGCGGGTGCTACCTTCGAGGGCGGAACCGTCCCCGGATTGGAGAGACATGACTTCCCCAAGCGCCCACCTGGACAGCCGCAGGCGCACGTTCGAGCGGCTGGCGCCTCAGCTTCGGGCGCTCAGCGATGACGACCTCGCCGGCGCCTTGGCCGCTGAGGCGACCTCGTGGCGCTATAGCGTCCACGGCAGTCCTCGAGTGGCTGGCCGCGAAGGGCGAGCCGCGGGCTCGGACGCCCGCGCTCGACGCGCTGGTCGCCCGTTGCGCACCGGCCGCCGATACGCTGCGGCGCTTCTTCGGCAGGCTGCGCGACGAGGCGAAGACGACGCCGTATCCGGCGGCCGATCTTTCGGCCGCGTTCGCAAGGACGGCGTCCACTAACAGCCCGTCGCGAGCGAGGAGCGCCCCAACGGAAAACGCCCGGCGCGTGCGCCGGGCGTTCCCGTGTTCGGGACTGATCGCGCAGCTTAAGCCGCGGTGCGGACCAGCGACTTGGCGAGGATGCCGATGGCCTCTTCGCGGTCGATCCGCTCGATGGCGGCGACTTCGCGGGCCATGCGGTCCAGCGCCGATTCATAGAGCTGGCGCTCGGAGTAGGACTGCTCGGGCTGGTTCTCGGCCCGGTGCAGGTCGCGGACCACCTCGGCGATCGAGATCAGGTCGCCCGAATTGATCTTGGCTTCGTATTCCTGCGCGCGGCGGCTCCACATGGTGCGCTTCACGCGGGCGCGGCCCTTCAGGGTGTTCAGCGCCTGGCTGACCACGTTGGTCTCGGCCAGCGGGCGCAGGCCGGCGCTCTTGGCTTTGCCGGTGGGGACGCGCAGCGTCATCTTCTCGTGATCAAAGGTGATTACGTACACCTCGAGCTTAAGGCCGGCGACTTCCTGGGTTTCGATCCCTTGCACCAGGCCCACGCCGTGGGCCGGATAGACGACGTGATCGCCAACCGAGAAATCCAGACCGCTCTTGCTCATCACGAGACCTCTTCAATGTCCTTTTGCGTCCGGACCGCGGTTGCGCGCGCATCCGCCCGAACGGACGAGGCCCTTCCCCGCAAGATGCTTGCGGCGGCCCCGACTTTCGAGCGGATTTTCGACCTCTAAGACAACCCTCGCCTTTATGTAGGCGTGCCGGCCTGGACGGCTCTTCTGCGGAACGACGGGCAAAGCGAAGCCGCTTTCCACCACGTCGAGATAGACATTAACACAAAATCGTGCCGAATGAAAGGCTTGCCGCGGCGCGTCAGAAACCGCGCGCGCTCGCGTCAGGAGCCGCGGCCAGGCTTCTCGCTGAAGTACTTCTCGAACTTGCCGGTTTCGCGCTCGTACTGCTCGGCGTCAGCCGGCGGCGTGCCCTTTACGGTGATGTTCGGCCAGATCTTCGAGTAGTCGGTGTTGATCCGCAGCCACTTGCCGTCCGGCTCGTCTTCGGTGTCCGGCTTGATAGCGTCGACTGGGCACTCCGGCTCGCACACCCCGCAGTCGATGCACTCGTCCGGATTGATCGCCAGGAAGTTCTCGCCCTCATAGAAGCAGTCGACCGGGCAGACCTCCACGCAGTCCATGAACTTGCACTTAATGCAGGGATCCATGACGATATAGGTCATAGCGGGGACAATACTCCGGTCGCAGGCGCGCGGGTTTTCGGGGTCGGGGCGCGGCTTGTCAATGCCGCCTGCCCTGGCGGCGACCTCAGGATATCTGCAAGGGCGAGTACAGCTCGCGCGCTTCCGTGGCCGGACCGCGCCGTTCGCCAAGCCCTTCGACGGCGACCGCGATCAGTCGGCCGCCCACCGCGAACACCAGCCCATCGCCCACCTTGACCGAGCGGGACGGCTTGTCGAGACGGGTCTCCATGCCGCTGCGGGTGAGCCGCACCCGGCCCTCCTCCACATAACGGGCCGCCAGCGACCGGGTCTTGAAGAAGCGGGCGCGCCACAGCCACACGTCCACGCGGCAGCTGTCCTCGCTCATGCGTGCGCCGCCTTGGGCTTGCGCCGCGGCCGACGGCGAGGCGGGGCGGTCTTCAGCGCCGCCAGCGCCGCGAACGGCGAGTGGACCGGCGGCTTGGCGGGCTTGGGCGCGGAGCGGTCGCGCCGGCGCCAGGCCACGGGCTCGCCCTCCTTCGGCTTGCCGGCCCTGGCGAAGCCCAGGCCGCGCATCACCGCGCCCGCGTCCGCCTCGCTCCAGCCGAGCTCCTCGCGCGCCTGGTCGGACAGCACCTGCCCGCCGCCGAGCTTGGGCGCGGCGCGCAGCAGGGCGTCCAGCCGCTCCAGGCCTTCCACCGGCGCGGCCAAGGGCCCCACCGCTCGCAGACCGTAGGCCGCCAGCGTCTGGGCGTTGGGGGCGACGGCGCCCAGCGGCGTCAGCCCGGCGCCGCCGGGGCGCCACTGCGGGCTCGCCTGGGCGGCGAAGGCCTGGGCGTAGGCCTGCGCCTGAGGCTTCAGCAGCGCCGGCAGATAGAGGCTGAAGGCACCCAGCTTCACGCCGAGCGACTTCAAGGTCCGCCGCTCCACCTGGCTCAGCGCCCGG
>NZ_DATAGM010000418.1:0-2355 GCF_036263695.1 Phenylobacterium sp. | reverse complement strand
CGCAGTCCTCCGGGCAGCCGCCGGTCTTCACCGAGAGCAGCTGTGAGAGCTGCAACTCGGTGGGGTCGAACCAGCGCCGGTGCACCTCTGCGGCGCGGAACACCAGCTCGGTGAAGGGCAGCTCGAACAGGGCCTCGACCTCCTCCAGCGTCCAGTCGTGCCGGGGCAGGGCGGGGTCGGCGGGGCGGACGTGCAGGTTCATTTCACTCTCCGGCGTTGCGGCCGGCGCAGCTATAGCGGCCCGGCGCCCGGACCGAAATCCCGGGTAAGCGGGCGGCGTTTGACTTCGCCGCCTCGCGTGTCATGCTGTGGTTCTGATGTGTTGTTCCGCACTATTCGCGCGACAGACGAACCACGCCGGCCGCCTCGTCGCAGGCGGCTGACCCCGAGCCCATTGTAAAGCCGTGGGCTTGGGGTTCGGGGGAGCGCTCCGGAATTCATCTTTCAATTGATCTAGGCGCTCAGCTGACAGGCTGAGCGAAGGTGTTGACTTGACCAAGACTTCAACGAACCGCCCCAAGGGGCGCGGAGAGCGTTCGCGACCGGCTGTCTACGTGGCGGCGGCGGAGTTCGACCGGCTGGCGGACCTGGCCGAGGCCTTCCATGGCCCGGGCGCCCGGCTGCTGGCCGAGGAGCTCGACCGGGCGGTGGTCGTCGAGCCCCGCCGGACGCGGCGCGGCTTCGCCGGCTGCATTCGACCGTCAGCTACCTCGATCACGCGTCCGGCCAGAACCGCACCGTCACCCTGGTGCTTCCGCACGAGGCGGACATCGACCAGGGGCGGCTGTCGGTGACCGCGCCGGCCGGCGCGGCGCTGCTCGGCCTGTCGGCCGGCGACGTGTTCAGCTGGCGCGGCGACGACGGGCGCGTGCACGAGTTGACGGTGTTGCGGGTAAGCGATCCGGCCACCGCCGCTCGGCCTTGAACCGCGCCACAGGCTTCCTACCTGAACCATTGCGGACCGGGCCCCTCTGACGATCCTCCCCCCGATCGTGATGTCGGACCGCAACAGGCGCGCTCGGGGCCGGCTCGTCACCTCCCTCCCCTAGCGACCCCGTTCCGGGCGCGCCTCCCTGCACGGAGGAGCCTTATGAACGATCTGCATCAATCCCGTCTGAAATCGCGCCTGTGGCGGGCCCTGGCGCGCCACAGGACTGAGCGCAGCTGGCCGATCGCCGACCTGACGCTGTTCCGGAACCTGACGCTCAGGGTGGAACGGCTGCAGGCGGAGATCGCCCGCGCCGAACATCGCGCCGCCGTCCTCTAGGCCAGCTGCCTAGGGAGACTTCAACATGCTGGAATTCCTGACAGCGTCACTGCTGGGCAAGCCGCTGTGGATGTGGCTCGCCTTCGCCCTGGTGGTCGTCGTCCTGCTGGTTCTCGACCTGGGCGTCCTCCACCGGAAACATCGTGAGATCGGCATTCGCGAAAGCCTTTTGATGTCGGCCGGTTATCTGGCTCTCGGCGTCGGCTTCGGCGGCTGGGTCTGGTTCGAGCTCGGCCGCGAATCGGGGATCGAGTATCTGACCGGCTTCCTGGTCGAGAAGAGCCTGGCCCTCGACAACATCTTCGTCATCGCCTCGATCTTCGGGGCATTGGCGGTCCCGGCGGCCTACCAGCACCGGGTGCTCTTCTGGGGCATTCTCGGTGTGATCGTCCTGCGGGCGATCATGATCGGCTTCGGTGCGGCCCTGGTCGCAAGCTTCGAATGGGTGCTGCTGATCTTCGCCGGCTTTCTGGTTCTGATGGGCCTGAAGATGCTCTTCGCAAAGAAGGAGGCGAGCGATCCGCGCGACAACGTCTTCTACCGCTGGCTCGCCGGCCATCTGCGGCTGACCGACGGGCTGCGCGGGCACCGCTTCTTTGTCCGCGAGCCCGGTGCGGACGGGCGGCTGGCGCTCTTCGCCACGCCTCTCTTTATGGCCCTGCTGATGGTCGAGGCGGCGGACGTGATCTTCGCGGTGGACTCGGTGCCGGCGATCTTCGCCATCACCACCGACCCATACATCGTCTACACCTCGAACATCTTCGCCATCCTCGGCTTGCGGGCGCTCTACTTCGCGCTGGCGGCGATCATCGGTCGCTTCGCCTTCCTGAAGCAGGCGCTGGCCCTGCTGCTGGTCTTTATCGGCGGCAAGGTGTTCGTGGCCGAGGCCATGGGCTGGGAGAAGTTCCCGGCGCCGGTCTCGCTGGCGGTGACGGTGGGGCTGATCGCCGGCGGCGTCGCCTGGTCGCTGTGGCGCACCCGGCGGACTGCGCCCGAACCGCAGATGATCACATAAAGAAGTCCTTATATGTCGGTTGCCGCCGCAAGCGTCGGCGGCTATAGACCTCCAAACTTCGCGCGCCGGGCGA
>NZ_DATAGM010000417.1:0-1910 GCF_036263695.1 Phenylobacterium sp. | reverse complement strand
TAGGCGTGCCGAATGGACGCAAGGAGCTTCTCCCGCCAGGGCTGGTCGTCGGCGATCTCGATCTCGCTGATTGGGGTGTCCCGGTCGTGCTTCTTCACCGGCACGGTGAGCATGATCTCGCCGCCGGGGCCGAGGATGCGGTTGCGCGACTGCCAGGAGCGGCGGGCGAACTGTACGTCGTCGAGGAAGACGAAGACGTCCGCTTCGGCGATCAGGTGGAAGTAGCCGAGGTAGGGCAGATAGGTCGGCTGCATGATCGCAGCGGCGCCGGCCATCTCACGCCGCCGTCGCGGCGCGGCGGCCGGCGCCCAGGGCGGCCTCGAGAGCCGCCTGAACCTGATGGAACTTCTCGGCCTTGCTGTAGGGCTCCCAGGCGCCGGGCACGAAGCTTGGGCCCAGAGTCTTGGCCGCTACGTCGCGCAGGGCCTCGAGTTGCGCCATCGCGTCCGTGGAGTGGTAGATCCAGCGGGGCTGCAGGTTGGCGAATACCTGCTCGCCCAGGCTCATCCGAACCTCCTCGAACGGAGACATCCAGCGGTCGATCTCGCGCCGCAGCGGGGCGTCGTCGGCCTCCTCCACGCACTCAGCTGTGGCCAGGGCCTGGCCGCCGCTCTCGTAGACGTAGATCCGGAACACCGCGCCTTCGGCGGTGAAGTTCTGGACGTAGAAGGGCAGCGGACCTTCGTAACGGCAGCGGAAAACGTAGGTGGCGAAAGTCTTGCGCACGAGCTTGGGCGGGCGAAGGCCCAGCGGCTTGAACAGCGGCGTCGGGTTGGCCGCCCAGACCAGCACCTCGTCGTCCTTGCGCGCGGCGAGCGCCTGGCGCGGCGAGACCAGCGAGGTGTCGTGGACGCGGACGCCCAGCCGCTCCAGCGCTTGGCGGCATTGCCGGAACATCGCCGGAAAGCCGTCTGTCGGCAGGGCCGCGGTCGCGTTGTTGGTCCGGCCCCAGAGGTGGCGGGGAATGGCGAACAGCTCGTCGTGCAGGGGGCTCTCGGTCTTCAGCTGCGCCAGTTGCGGGAGATCGCCGAGCGCCGGAAACACCCGGTTCACGGCCAGCGGGATGGCGGCGCTCTCGTGAACCTCCTCGAGCGGCGCATCTCCCAGGTGCCAGCGGCAGTAGCTCGCCACCGCCTCGGCGATCGGCGCGGGATAACAAGCGATCCGGTTCGCCAGGCTGTCGCCGGCCGGCGGCGTGAGCGCAAGGTCGGCGCAAGGATAGGCCGGGCCGCCGAAGTCGCGGGTCGCAGTCAGGTCCCCGCCGGCGCCGAGGCTGACCGAACCGAAGCGGTTGTCGATGTCCTCGAAGCCGACGCCGTGGCCTTCCAGCAGGGTGCGGATAGGATCGCCCGCCGGGCCGAAGTAGATGCAGCCTTCACGCAGCTCCAGCCCGCCGCGGCTTTGCGGCAGGGCGACCCCGCCGAGGGCGTCGAAACGTTCGTGCAGTTCGATGTCGCGGCAACCGAGGCCGTGCGCCTGGAAGGCCGCCAGGACGCCGGTCAGGCCCCCGCCGACGATCCGCACCTTCTTCACGGCCGGCGGCCCCACACGACCAGGTCGCTGTTGCTGGGGACGAGCCGCCCGGCCTGGATGTTGTCGAAGCGGACCTGCAGCTCCACCCGGTCCTGCAGCGCCAGCGTCTCATCGATCAGCGCCACAAGGCCCGCTTGGCTGTAGAAGCGGTTGAACAGACCGGCCTCGCCGGTCTCGGGCGTGGCGAGCCGAAAGCCGTCCGGCTCGACGGTCTCGCCACGGCCGTAGCGGTAGTCGTCCACCAGACGGGTGCGCAGGAAGACCTCGCAGCCGGGCGCGAGATGGGCGCGGAGCCCGCTCAGCGCCGCAGCCGCCTGATCGCGGGTCAGGTAACAGAGCAGATTGGGGATGATCAGGGCGTCGAACGGCCCGGTCAG
>NZ_DATAGM010000416.1:0-3748 GCF_036263695.1 Phenylobacterium sp. | reverse complement strand
TGTACCCGGAGCCGATGGGGAAAGGGTACATTCGCACCCCGGGAATCGCCGACGAGGCGCAGGTGCGCGCCTGGCGCAAAGTCACCGACGCCGTGCACGCCGAGGGCGGCCGCATCGCCGCCCAGATCATGCACGCGGGCCGCATCAGCCTGCCGAATTTCCTCCCGGGCCGCGCGACCCCGGTCGCCCCATACGCGGTCCAGCCCTCGGGCTCCGGTTACACCGATGAGGGGATGAAGCCGCATCCTCTGCCGCGCGCCCTGGAGGTTGGGGAAATTGTCGGCATCGTGGAGGGGTTCGCCCGCGCGACCGAGCGAGCCCTCCGCGCCGGCTTTGACGCAGTCGAGCTGCACGGGGGAGGCGGCTACCTTCCGATGCAATTCCTCAGCTCCGGCACCAACCTGCGCACCGATGGCTACGGCGGTGGGCTGGGCGCGCGCAGCCGCTTCATGCTCGAGGTGCTGGAGGCCATGGTTTCCGTCGCCGGGCCCCATCGTGTGGGTCTCAAGCTCACGCCGGAGATGCCCTACAACGAGGCGATCGATGCGACGCCCGCCGAGACGTACAGCTATGTAGTCCGGGCGGCCGACTCCATGGGCTTGGCCTTCCTGGAGGTCGGTTCCTACGGCGAGAGTGTCGACTACCATGACATCCTGCGGCCGCTGTTCTCCGGCGCCTACTTCCGCGGGGTTGGCCTGACGCCGCCGCTCGCGGCCCAAGTCGTCGAGTGGGGAGAGGCCGATGCGGCCATTTTCGGCCAGGCTTTCATCGCCAACCCCGACCTACCGGATCGGATCCAGCAGGGAGCAGCCCTGGCCGACGCGGACCCTGCCACGTTCTACACCCCAGGTCCCCACGGCTACATCGACTACCCCGCGTTGCCGGCGTCCGTGCGGAGGGTCGCGTGATGGCCGCCAAGCGCCTTCTCGTCCTGGGCGGCGGCTTCGCCGGCGTCTGGGCCGCCCTCTCCGCCGTCGAAGAGGCGCGGCACCACGGGGGGCCGCTCGACGTCACACTCGTGAGCGCCACGCCAAATCTGGTGCTCCGCCCTCGCCTCTACCAAGCTGATCCCGCGAGCCTGCAAGCGCCGCTGGCGGACACTGTGGGCCCTGTCGGCGCGTGTCTTCTTGAAGGCTACGTCACCGATCTCGATGTCGCCGCCCAGGAGGTTTCTGTATGCACTCCCCAGGGCGAGGCGCTCAGCTTGCCCTACGACGCCGTGGTGCTGGCTCTCGGCAGTGTCCTGCGCCGCGATCTACCAGGCGCCGAGCACGCCTACGACGTGGACAGCGGCGATGGGGCGGTGTCCCTCGACCGGCGGCTGATGGATGCAATGGCCGGCGCGGCGCCGGGGGACGCAACCTTCGCAATTGTCGGAGCTGGCTTCACCGGGCTGGAACTCGCCACAGAGCTTCGGCCCCGCCTTGCGCAGCAGTTTGGCGAAGCTCGCGCGGCCGCCGCGCGCATCGTGCTGGTCGACGGCAAGGCCAACGCCGAAACCGCACTTGGCGCGGGGCCGGCGCCCGCCATCGGCGCTGCGTTGGACCGCGCCAGAGTGGACCGACGCTTCGGGCGAAGGGTTGTTGAGATTGGCCCCGCAGGCTTGCTGCTGGACGACGGCGAATGGATCGCCTCGCGCACCGTTATCCTCTCGGGCGGGCTGCAGGCGAGCCCGCTGACGGTGCGGCTCGGCGTCCAATTGGACGAACTCGGCCGAGCGCCCGTTGGCGAGGATCTGCGCGTGGTCGGCTGCCGGTCCGTGTTCGCCGCAGGCGATTGCGCTCGCGCCCTGGTGGATCAGGTGCATGTCGCCCCGATGTCCTGCCAGCACGCGATGCCGATGGGTCGGTCTGCGGGTCGGAACGCCGCCCGTGCGCTCCTGGGCCTCGCCCCCGAGCCCTACCGGCAACTCACCTACGTAACCTGCCTGGACCTCGGGGCCGCTGGTGCGGTGTTCACTACCGGCTGGGAGCGTAACCTCCTGCTGACGGGCGCGGCCGCCAAGAAGGTCAAGCGCGCGATCAACGCGGGGATCCGCCCGCCGACGGGCTCCCCGGAAGAGATTCTGGCCGCTGCGCGGGTGCGCGACGACGGCCGCCTTGTCGAACGGCTCATGGCCTACGCCGCGGCCTGAACTCTCCACGAAAGGAAGATCAGATGCTTCGCAATATGCTCCTGGCTGCCCTCGCGGGCAGCCTCTCGGCCTCGCTGGCCTTTGCCCAGGAAGCCCAGCCCCAGGTTGGGGCGAGCCCCTGGGGGCCCAAGGACCAGTTGGGTCCGCTCAATCTAATGACCGACTCCTCACGCTTGGCGGTTCTCAGCCGGATCAGTCACGGCAAAGTCTACGACCTCTCCGTCGAGTACTTCGTCGGTATGCCGAGCTGGCACGGGATCGGCGACCCCAGGTACCAGTACTGGCTCACCCACACGCCCCGCGGAGCCACCATCGACGACCCGATGAAGGTGGGACGTAAGGGCAACGAGCACGTCAGCTACACAGGTGATGCGATCTCGCTCTACACGCACATGGGCACGCACATCGACGCCCTGAACCACTTCGGCCTTAACGGCGCGATCTACAACGGCTTCAAGGCCGACGAGCACCTCGGCGACCAGGGCTGGAAGGTGGCCGGAGCCGAGACGATCCCGCCAATTGTGGCCCGAGGGGTGATGATCGATGTCGCCGCCGCCAAGGGCGTTGCGATGCTGCCCGACAAGTATCGCGTCACGCGCGCGGATCTCGTAGACGCGCTTCGGCGGCAAAAGCTGTCGCTCCGCAAGGGCGACGTGGTCCTCGTGCGCACGGGTCGAATGAAGCTTTACGAGAGCGATCACGCCTACGAGGCCGACGCGCCTGGCCTGACGCTCGAGGCAGCGCGCTTCATGGTGGAAGAAGGCGGCGCCATCTCCGTCGGGGCCGACAACATGAGCTTCGAAGCCTTTCCAAGCGATGTGGAGGGCAACTACGTCCCCGTCCATACCTACCTGTTAGCCCAACAGGGCGTGACTCTGATGGAGCTGGTGAACCTTGAGGCGCTAGCCGCGGATCAGGTCTATGAGTTCGTCTTCATCGGGGCG
This sequence comes from Phenylobacterium sp., assembly GCF_036263695.1. Classification (GTDB taxonomy): domain Bacteria; phylum Pseudomonadota; class Alphaproteobacteria; order Caulobacterales; family Caulobacteraceae; genus Phenylobacterium. The sequence continues at coordinate 670 of NZ_DATAGM010000416.1, read as the reverse complement.
TCCTTGAAGCTGCGCGGTGCCAGCGCCGCCCCGATGCGCCCGATCGCCATCCCGCTACGGCCGGAACGCTAGGCAATGGCGGTCGTGTGGAACTCGCTCCCTCTCAATGCGATTGCGGAGCCCGATCAAGAAGTAGACGTGCACCACGCCCCCAGAAGAGCAAAGGCAGCCGGCGCCTCACCGTACCTGCGCAAGAAAAAAGGCGGACAGCACCAGCGCAATCAGTCCGACGATCAACGTCGCGTACGATCGGAAGCGCCCAACTCGGCCCGCTGGGTTCCGCTGGAGCTGCTTTCTGGCCGCGATTTTGGCGGGGTCGGGAAGCTCGCCCCTCTGGTCTGGGAGCAGGTCGTCTTGATCAGCCAACGAGAAAATCTCCTCCGCGGGGCGCGCTGTCGGGGCGAGCAAACTTGTTCCTAGCCTGTCTGAACGTGGTTGAGCTCGGCGCTTGAGTGCGGATGGAAAAGCCCCGGCCAGTGCGCATTAGCTGGCCGGGGCTCTGAAGTATCGTGTGGCGGCGGGTGTTGCTGGGGGGCTCGTTCCGCCGCTGGAGGTTAACAGCTCGGCGCGTGGCTAGTTCCCGCCTAGGTCCCTGTCCCAGGTCCGGGGCTCGTCGCTCGGCAACCTACCGGCTTGACTTCATCATCGCTCGCGATGGGCGGCTGCGCGG
>NZ_DATAGM010000415.1:0-5397 GCF_036263695.1 Phenylobacterium sp. | reverse complement strand
CCTTCACCCTGGACTCCAGCCCCACCGTGGCGCGCGACTACATCCATGTGAACGACGTGGTGGACGCCCTGATCGCCATGGCGTCGGCGCCGGCGCCTGGGATCGTCAACGTCGCCAGCGGAGAGCTCACCCTCAACAGCCAGATCGCCGAGGTGTTCAATGCTGTGGGCTGGCGCGTGGACTTCGCCCGCCGCGACGCCGTTCCCCGTCCGCCTTGCGCGGACGCATCCAAGTTGCGAGACCTGGGCGTCCGCCCGCGCCCAGCGCTGGACGTGATCCGCGGCTACCTGGAGAGCCTGGCGTGAAGCTGATCGACCACACGCCGCAGAGCCTGGCCGACTACACGACGGCCCAGGTGGCGTGCCTCGTGCCCGACGGCCGCCACCAGGCGCTGCGGGAGGCCATCGGCCGGCACCAGGACGAGGCGCTGGCCCGCACGATCGCCTGCATCGACAAGGTCGCCGCCTGGCGGCCGGGTGAGTTCAACTACCTGCATTCGTCGCAGTACTGCCAATACCTCTATTACCTGGCGAACACGATTTGGGTGCGGGAGAAGGACGCCGGCTCCGCCACCCGCCTGTTCCTGCTGAACAAGGCTCTGAACGGCATCGACCTGTTCTACGAGATCGCCATGCCGGCCCACTTCTTCATCGGCCACTCGGTGGGGATCGTGCTCGCCAAGGCGACCTACGGCGACTACCTGGTGCTCTACCAGAACTCCACGGTCGGTCGGCACATGGACAAGATCCCCACCGTCGGCGAGGGCGTAATCATCTACCCGAACTCCGCCGTTATCGGCGCCTCGGTGGTTGGCGACGGCTGCGTCGTCAGCCAGGGGGCCCGCATCGTCGACCGGCAGGTCCCGCCTCGCTCCATGGCCTTTACCGCGCTTGGCGGCGAGCTGACCCTGCGCCCCGCGCCGGAGGACCTCCTGAAGGAGTACTTCCGCCTTTGACCTCTCCCGCAGGGGGGGAGAGGTCTCTCATCCCGCCACCGCCTCGGCGCCTTCCGCCGTCACCGCCCTGGCGATCATCTCGTAGAAGTCCCGCGCGAACGCGTCGGGCTGTCCCAGCGGGCTCTGCTTGATGCGCTCGCGCAGGGTGCGGCGCAGCTCCCGGCGCTGCTCGCGGTCGGCGGCGAGCTTGATGGCGATGTCGACGTAGCCGTCGAGGGTGTCGGCGCTGTGGTGGGCGAGGCCCACGTTGCTGAGGATCGAGTAGCTCAGCCGCTCGAAAAGCGCCTCGCCGCGCAGGTTGACCACCGGGGCGCCCATCCACAGCGCCTCGCAGGTGGAGGTGCCGCCGGTCAGCGGGAACGGGTCCAGGGTGATGTCCACCTCGTTGTAGAAGGGCATGTGCACGCCGCGGACGGTGTGGAACACCAGCCGGTCGGCCGAGACGCCCTCGGCGGCGAAATAGTCGGCCATGTGCTGGCGGAAGCTGGGGGCGTTCCCCTCCGGGCGGATGAAGGCGAACTTCGAGCCGGGGACCTCGCGCACGACCCGCGCCCAGGTGCGGATCAGCCGCTCGTTGTACTTGTGAGGGTTGTTGGCGGTGCCGAAGGTGATGAAGCCGTTGCGCTCCTCGGCCAAGTCGCCGGCGATCGCGTGGCTGTCGCGGAAGGTGCGGCCCAGCGCCAACCAGGTCTTCGGCATGGTCAGCGGCGTCTCGATCAGCAGCGCCGGGTCCTTCGGTACCAGGTAGGGATCGAGCACGATGTGGTCGATGGCGGTCGGCCCGGCCGAGTGCGGATAGCCCAGCCAGCTGGCCTGTCGCCTGGCCGGCTTGTAGGCCATCACCGGCAGCTTGTTCATGTGCGTCGAGCCGCCTAGCTCGATCAGGATGTCCAGCTGGTCCTGCGCGATCTTTTCCGCCGCGTCGCGGTCGGAGATATCCTTCCACCAGCGGAAGGCGTGCACGGACTCGGCGATGAACTTCTGGATCTGGTCCTCGTCGCCCTGGTTGTAGGAGTAGCAGTAGAGCTCGAACCGGCTGCGGTCGTAGTGCTCGAACAGCGGCAGGGCGAAGTAGGCGACCGGGTGGTTGCGCAGGTCCGAGGACATGAAGCCGATCCGGATCTTGCCGTCCGGCGCGCGGGGCCCTGGGCGCGGGATCGGCGTTCGCGCCGCCTGGGCCTGGACGAGGTCGCCCCAGATGCGGTGCTGGGCGATCAGCTCGTGACGGTCCTCCGGCGTCTCCACCCGGGCCATCTGGGCCAGCAACGGGGCGTGCATGCCGGCGCCGGCCCACAGCCGTCCCGCCTCGGCGAAGCTGCCCAGCCGGTCGCGCTCGGCGTGGGCCCCCACCCGCATCAGCACCTCGCTGGCGATCTTCAGCTGGACCGGGTTGGTGATCGGGCCGGAGAGCCCGCCCTTCACCACCTGATAGGCCTCTTCGATGTGGGCCGACTCGTCGCCGTAGCGCGAGCGATTGAGGCTCTCGGCCAGGCCAAGACGGTAGTCGAGGCTGTGGGGCGCGAGCTCGAAGGCGCGGCGCAGATGGTGGTTGGCCCGCTCGCGGTCGTAGTCGGCGACCGTCAGGCCGATCTGATAGTGGATCCAGGCCTGGCTCGGATGGGTCGCGGCCAGTTCAGTCAGATAGGCGTCGGCGTCGCGCCGCCGTCCGGCGCGACGCAGCATCACCGCCTTGGCCTCCAGCAGCCGGGCGCTGCCGGGGTTGGCGGCGACGGCGCGGTCCAGCGCCTCCACGGCCTCGGCGATCCGGTAGCCGTCGGTCAGCAGCGCCAGCAGGTCCATCCAGGCGTCCTGGTTGTCCGGCTTCAGCTTCACCGCCAGCCGGTAGCGCATCTCCGCCTTGGCCAGTTCGCCGCTGTGCAGGTAGCCGCGGCCCAGGCCCCGCTGCAGCTCGGCGTTGCCCGGCTGCGCGCGGACCAGCCGGGTGAACACGTCCACCGCGCCGGGACCGTCCTTCAGGTCGTTGAGGACATTACCCTTGTTCTGCAGGACGGCCGGGTTCTTCGGGTTCAGCCGGGCGGCGGCGTCGAGCGCCTCGAGCGCCTCCTTCAGCCGGCCCATCCGGCGTAGCGCCACGCCCAGCATGTTGAAGAGGTCGGAGTCCTTCGGATGCTGTTCGGTCCCCGCGCGGGCCCAGCGGGCGGCGCGGGCGTAGTCCTGACGGCGGAACAGGATGGCCGTGAAGCTGCGGTAGAGCGCGGCCGGCGCCATGGGATCACCCTCCAGCGCCGCTTCGGTCAGGCGGACGCCGTCCTCGTAGCGGCCGGCCTGCAGCGCCGCCTCGGCTTCGGCGAACCTGGGATCCATAGAGCTGTCCTGATCGTGGCGTGGCCGCGAGGCTCGGGCGGTCTTAAGGGCGTCGGCTGCGCCAGGCGCGCCGCGTCGCCATCCTATCGGCGGCCGTTTGCGGCGCCAACGGCCCGGGCGGACGCAGGACCGCGCCGGCCTTTCAGGCGGGCGGCGACGTCGCGGGCCATGGCCGGCAGCAGGAACCACGGCTCCACCAGATAGCGGAACGCCAGCCGGCGCGGCTGGGTCGCCAGCCGGTACAGCCACTCCAGCCCGACCGGTCCCAGCCAGCGGGGCGCCATCGACTGGACCCCGGCCTCGTAGTCCAGCGCCGCGCCCACCGGCATGAACACGCCTCGCCGGAAGGCGGTGCGGTTCTGATGGATCCAGGCCTCCTGGCGCGGCATGCCCATGCCCACCAGCACCACATGCGGATCGTAGGCGCGGATCTGCGCCACCACGTCGAGGTTCTCCTCGGACTCGGCGCGGGCGTCGAAGTAGCCGTGGCGGACCGCCAGCTCCAGCCCCGGCCAGCGCAGGCGCAAGCGCTCGGCGCCGCTCTCGGCGACCCCCGGCGCGCCGCCCAGGTAGAAGACACGCCAGCCCTTCCGCTCGGCGAGGCTCCAGAAGTCCTCGCGCCAGTCAAGATAAGTGCAGCGGTGCCGTCCGTGGACCGGCAGGCCCAGCAGCCGGCCCCAGAGGATCATCGGCCGCGAGTCGATCTCGATCAGGTCGGCGGTGCGGAAGAAGGCGGGCAGGTGCGGCTCGCGGCGAAGCAGGTAGAGGCTATGGGCGTTGTGGTTGGCGATCACCGCCGGCTGTCCGGAGGCGACGAAGCCGGCGAGGGCCTCCATCACCTCCTGCGGGGTGATCAGATCCACCTCGGCGCCCAGCAGGGCGATGCGCTCAGGCCGGCGAGTCTCCATCCGCCGCTGATGGCACGGGGCGGCTTTCGGCGCCGTTAAGGCTGATGGTCCTCCCGCCGGGCGAACCGCCACTTCAACGCCAGGATCGCGCCCGACAGCACCAGGCAGACGGAGTTGGTGACGATCACCGGGAAGCTGCCGAGCAGCACTCCGTAGGCTATCCACAGGCTGAAGCCGGTCACCGTCACCACGTACATCCGCAGTGAAATCGACGAGGCGTCCTTCTCCCGCCAGATCTTTAAGAGCTGCGGCGTGAAGCTGGCCATTGAGCAGAGGCCCGCGGCGGTTCCGACCACGTCGGCCATTTCGATCGCCAAGTCAGCTAGCCTCCAACGCCTCGGCCACGCCCCAGCGGCGCGCGAACACCGGCGACAGGGTCAGGCCGACGGGCGGCGGGCCGGGCGCACGGCCGCGCCTCAAGCAGGCCTCCAGGTAGGCGAGGGCGGTCTTCACCCCCTGCTCAGAGTAGGGCTTGGCGATCACGCCGCAGGCCCCGGCGAAGTCGTCCGGCAGCCGGCGCAGGTTGGCGGTCATGAACAGCGCGACCCCGCCGCTGTGGCCGGCGATCTCACGAACCACCTCGACGCCGGTTGGCCCGTCCTGCAGGTGCACGTCCACCAGCGCCAGGCTCGGCCGCAAGGTGCGCGCCAGCCGGCAGGCCTCGTCCGAGTTCATGGCGTGGCCCACGTCCTTCAGGCCCGCCTCGCGCACCAGGAAACCGAGCTCGTGGGCCAGCAGCGCCTCGTCCTCGACGATCAGCACCTCAAGCGGCGGGCTCATACCACCAGGCTCACCGGGCACCGCACGGTCGCCTTCAGGCCCGGCTCGGCGTCCTCCAGGCAGATCTCGGCGCGAAGCTGCTGGGCGAGCAGGCTGGCGATGGTCAGGCCGAAGCCGGCGACCGGGGCCTCGCCAGGGCGGCCGACCCCATCGTCCTCCACCACCATCTCGAAGCTGCGCTCCGAGCGGGTCAGCCCGATGTGCAAGGTGGCCGGGCCGCCGTCCGGATGGGCATGGCGCAGGGCGTTGGTGACCAACTCCGACAGGATCAGCGCCAGCGGAGCGGCCTGGCTCGCGCCGACCTCCACCGGCTCCACGTCGAGCCGAACGTCGAGGCCCTGCACGCCCGCGGCCCCTGTTAGGTCGCCCACAAGGTCGCGGACGAACTCGGCGAAGTCGAACCGGTCGATCGCCTCGCCCTGGAACAGG
>NZ_DATAGM010000414.1:0-12568 GCF_036263695.1 Phenylobacterium sp. | reverse complement strand
GTCAGGCTGAGGACCAGGATGGTGATCCCCACCGACTTGTGAAGCTGGGTGACCGCGAAGGCCTCTAGGCTGCGGTCCTCCATCCGGCCGGCCAGGATGATCTGCGTCAGGATCAGGGCCGCGATTGTCCAGTGCAGGATTATGGCGATGGTGGCGTATCGGCCGCTGCCCGCCTGGGCCGGGTTCTCCGCAACGTCGCTCATCCAGCCATTGATGGTGAACTCGGGTCTGCAAGTCGAGAGTCGCTTCCACGGGCGCCGCCGCGTCAGGCTTGGACCGCCGCCTCCGGCGCCCTAAATGGCGCGAGCCCTTTGGGAGCCCCAGATGACCTTCCGCGCCCCGGTCCGCGACATCGCCTTCGCCCTGGCCGCCGTCGGCGGCTCAGACCTGGCCAGGCGCAGCTTCCCGGACCTCGACGACGACACCGTGCAGGCGATCCTGACCGCCGCCGGCGCCTTCTGCGAGGAGCAGCTGGCCCCGCTGAACCGCATCGGCGACACCCACGGCGCGCGCTACGAGAACGGCCGCGTGACCGTCGCCCCGGGCTTCGCCGACGCCTACCGAGCTTTTGCGGAGGGCGGCTGGAACAGCCTGTCGGCCGATCCCGAGCACGGCGGCCAGGGCCTGCCCAAGGCGCTTGAGGCGGGCGTCTTCGAGATGGTCCAGGCGGCCAACATGGCCTTCGGCCTGTGCCCCATGCTCACCCAGAGCGCCATCGAGGCCCTCGCCCACGTGGGCACCGAGCGTCAGAAGCGGGTCTATCTGCCGAGGCTCGTCTCCGGCGAGTGGACCGGCACCATGAACCTGACCGAGCCACAGGCCGGAACCGACCTCGCCGCCCTCACCACCCGGGCCGAACCGGACGGGGCCGGCGGCTACCGGCTGAACGGCCAGAAGATCTTCATCACGTGGGGCGACCACGACGCGGCCGACAACATCGTCCACCTGGTGCTGGCCCGCCTGCCGGACGCCCCGCCCGGCGTGAAGGGCATCTCACTGTTCCTGACCCCGAAGCGGGTGGTGAACGAGGACGGCACGCTCGGCGGCCTCAACGGCCTGCGGCCGGCCTCCATCGAGCACAAGCTGGGCATCCACGGCTCGCCCACCTGCGTGATGCTGTTCGAGGGCGCCAAGGCCGAGATGGTCGGCCAGCCCGGCGAGGGCCTGGCCAACATGTTCCTGATGATGAACGCCGCTCGCCTGCAGGTGGGCGTCCAGGGCGTCGCCATCGGCGAGCGCGCCTGGCAGCAGGCGATGGCCTTCGCCCTGGAGCGCCGCCAGGGCCGCTCGGCCTGGACGGGCGAGACCTCCGCTCGGATCTGGGACCATCCGGACGTGCGGCTGATGCTGGCGCTGACCAAGGCAAAGATCGAGGCGGCGCGGGGGATATGTCTGATGACCGCCGTCCTCGCCGACGAGGCGCGACTCGCCGAGACCGAGGACGAGCGCGCCGCCGCCAAGGCCCGCCAGGAGCTGCTGACCCCGATCGCCAAGGCCTGGTCGACGGACATCGGCGTCGAGGCCGCCTCCATCGGCGTGCAGGTGCACGGCGGGATGGGCTTCATCGAGGAGACCGGCGCGGCGCAGCACTACCGCGACGCCCGCATCGCGCCGATCTACGAGGGCACCAACGGGGTGCAGGCGCTCGACCTGGTGGGCCGCAAGGCGCCGATGGCCGACGGCGCGGTGGTCCGGGCGCTGGCCGCCGACATCCTGACCACCGCCGAGGCGCTCACCGCCGCCGAGGGCCTCGCGCCCGTCGGCAAGCGGCTGGCCGAAGGGGTGCTGGCCCTCGAGCGCGCGACCGACTGGCTGCTGGAGCACCGCGGGCCCGAAGGCTTGGCGGGCGCGACCGCCTACCTGCGGCTGGCCGGCAGCGTGGTCGGCGGCTGGGTGCTGGGCCGCCAGGCGCTGCTGGCCAAGGACGGGACTGACCCCTGGCTGTCCGGCAAAGCGAAGCTGGCGCGCATCTACGCCGACCGGGTCCTCACCCTGGCCGCCGGCGAAGCGGCTGCGGCCATGGCCGGCGATAGGGACCTCGCCGCCCTGGAGCCGGAGGCGCTGGCCGGGTGAGCGCGACCTTCTTCGCCCGCCACCCCGTCGACGTCGCCCGCGCGCTGATCGGCGCCCGCCTGGCGCTTGCGGGGGTCGGGGGCGTGATCGTCGAGACCGAGGCCTACCACCACGAGGACCCCGCCTCGCACAGCCACGGCGGGCGGACGGCGCGCAACGCGGCGATGTTCGGCCCTGTCGGGCGGGCCTACGTCTACCGCTCCTACGGCATCCACTGGTGTCTCAACATCGTCTGCGGAAGCGATCCCGGCAGCGCGGTGCTGATCCGCGCCATCGAGCCGACAGACGGGCTCGAACTGATGCGACAGCGCCGGGGCCTGTCCGACCCGCGTCAGCTCTGCTCCGGCCCAGGAAAGCTCTGCCAGGCGCTGGCCGTCACCCGCGAGCACGACGGCCTGCCGATCGACCACGCCCCCTTCGCTTTCGCGCCCGCCGCTTCGTCGGCCGAGATCGTCGGCGGCCCGCGCATCGGCATCTCGAAAGCGGCGGACCTGCCCTGGCGCTTCGGTCTTGCGGGCTCGCGGTTCCTCAGCCGGCCGTTTCCGAAGTGACGCCTCAGCCCCGCCGCTTCGCTTCCGCGGTCTGCGGGAACACCTTCCCGACGTCCAGCACGCCCGAGCCGTAGGTCGGATCCGCGCCGGGATCGCCGCTGTCGCGGGCGTTGTGGAGCAGCAGGGCGAGGGCTTCGCGGCCGGAGAGCTGCGGCCGGGCTTCCATCACCAGCGCGACCGCGCCGGCCACGTAAGCCGCGGCGAAGGACGTGCCCGAGACCAGGCGGCAGGTCTTGCGCCCACAGTCGGTGACTACCCGCTCGCCGGGCGCGGCCAGATACCAGGCCTGGGTGGCCCCGGCGCGGTTCGACCAGCTGGTGAGTTCCCCATCGGCCTTCGTCGCACCGACCGCCACGAGCGATCCGGCGAACCTCGGGTCGGACGCGTAGCGCGCCGGATAGGTTGGCTGCTCCCCCGACCGGTTGCCGGCCGCGATCACCACCACCGCCCCGCTGTCCACCGCGTTCTTCAGCGCCGTCTCGAACGGGGCGCCCATCGGGCGGGTCGCCTGCAGCGGCATCACGATGACGCGCGCCTTCTGGTCGGCGGCGTACTGCACGGCCCTGGCCAGCGACGAGGGCTTGAAGGCGCACTGGCCGTTGTGGCCGCCTTCGATGTCGGCCCGCACCGACAGGAGCTCGGCGTTGTAGGCCACGCCCACCAGCCCCTTGCGGTCCAGCGCCGAGCCGAGGGGGCCGGCCATGTAGGTCCCATGGCGGTCAGTGGCCGGCAGCGCCCGCTCGGCGCCGAAGATGTCCACCGAGTTTCGGGAGACGTTGCGCAGCACCTCGCGCGGGGCGCCCTGCAGGCCGCAGTCGATCATCGCGACCTTCACGCCGCGACCCGTGGCTCCAGCCTGGTAGGCGCCCATGGCGTTGATCGCCCCCAGGCCCCAGCTGCGCTGATACTCGCCGCTGGTCACCTCGGGGACCCGCTGTGTGCAACCGGCCAGAAGGGCCGCCAGCGCCGCGCAGACCGCCAGTCGCCGGCCTCGCCCGGCGCGCGAAAACAAACTCATCAATCCACCTCTGGGGCGAACATGGAGGCTTTCCAGGCCGCCGCCAAGAGGTTGGAATTGCTCAGCCTTGCGGCCGTTCGTCCTAGAGTTGGGCCATAAGGTAGTCGGCGGAGGAGACCTTGAATTCGCCCGGCGCCTCGACGTTCAGCTCCTTCACCACCCCGTCCTCGACGATCATCGAATAGCGCTGGGAGCGCTGGCCGAGGCCGAACTTGCCGGCGTCCATCTCCAGGCCCACGGCGCGGGTGAAGTCGCCGTTGCCGTCGGCGACCATCATGATGTCCTGGCCGACGCCTTGATGCTCGCCCCAGGCCTTCATCACGAAGGCGTCGTTCACCGACAGGCAGGCGATGGCGTCGACGCCCTTGCCCTTGATGTCCGAGGCCTTGTCGACGAAGCCCGGGAGGTGCTTGGCCGAACAGGTGGGAGTGAAGGCGCCGGGCACGGCGAACAGGGCGACCTTCTTGCCGCCGAACAGCTCCTTGGTGGAGATCGGGCGCGGACCCTCCTCGGTGGCGAGGGTGAGGGTCGCGTCGGGAATGCGGTCGCCGACTTTGATGGTCATGCCAGGGCTCCGTGAACAGGGGTCGGCAACGCAGACCACGAGAGCCCGCCGTGCGTCAACGGGTCGCGCAAACGACTTGAAAGCGCCGCGATCGGGCTCAAAATCCCGCCCATGGATTCCGAACATTCCGGCGGCGAGGCCGCGGGCGATTTCCTCTCCGGCCAGCTGCTGATCGCCATGCCCGGCATCGGCGATCCGAGGTTTGAGCGGGCGGTGATCCTGGTCTGCGCCCACGACAACGAGCACGCCATGGGCGTGGCGGTGAACCAGCCGGTGGAAGGGCTCACCGTCCCCGACCTGCTGGAGCGGCTAAACATCAAGGCGACCATCGAGGTGCCGCCCGACCTCGTCCTGCTGGGCGGCCCTGTGGAGCGCGAGCGCGGGTTCGTCCTGCACACCCGCGACTACCGCTCGCCGGAAATGACCCTGGACATCACCGACCAGGTCGCCCTGACCGCCACCCGCGACGTGCTGGAGGCCATGGCCAGCCCGAGCGGGCGGCCGCGCCGCTCCTTCCTGGCCCTCGGCTACGCCGGCTGGGGCGCCGGCCAGCTGGAGCGCGAGATCCGCGAGAACGTCTGGCTAACCTGCCCGGCCGACGAGGACCTGCTGTTCGGCGCCGACTACGACGCCAAGTGGTCCAGAGCCCTCGCCAAGCTCGGCATCGATCCGCGTCTGCTGTCGGCGCAGACCGGGCAGGCGTAGTCGGAAGTCTCGCCGCCTAAACTCCCGCTCAACCCTGACGTGGCAAGCTACCAAGCCGCACCAGGGGGTGGAGCATGGGCGACCTTCAGAGACCGCACCGGAATGGTCGAATCGCGCTCGTTGTCGGGCTGGCGATCGCGGCCGGGTCCGGCGCCACACGGAGCGAGACGATCGTCATGCCTGATCGAAGCGGAGAAGATCCGCTATCGGCGTCGATCCGGCCCGAGATTTTCGTCGAGCAGTATGTCGATCAGGTGATGCGGCCATTTCGGGGGGCCGACCCGGAGGGCGACGGACTCGACGCTGACGATGTCGAACTGGACCGACGTAAGCACGGGGCTCAACAGCGGGCTCAGCACATCTCGATGCTTCTGCGCTACGACCTGGACGCGGACTTGGTCGTCACCCAGCAGGAGCACGCAGAGTTCAGTCCGCCCAGTTCACGGTCCCCCGCCCAGCCGAGTGAGCTCGAACGATTCGATGGTGACGGCGACGGAAAGGTCACGCTGGCCGAGATCACAGCGGCCAGCGAACGGATCGGACGCACGGAGCGCTATCGGCCCGACGGCTTGGCGACGCTCTTCAGCCTTCCTCAGGCGCGAGACGGTCGATTGACAAGCTCGGAATTGGAGGCCGCTGCTCGCAAAACGTTCGGCCAGGTCGACCAGGATCGCGACGGCAAGGTTTCTCGGCAGGAGTATGAAGTGTTCCGCCAGACTCAGCCTCGCCCAGTTCCAGCGCGGCCTCAGGAAGACGTGTGGTGCGCAATGCCGATGCCCAGCTCGCGTGAGCGGATCGTCTACTACGGGGCCTACGAGGGAATGAACGCCATGAGCCCTCAACGCCAGCGACAGGTGGGCTCGACAACCGTCCGCATTGAGCCCGGCCGGGAGCCGCTCTACGTGATACTCGCCTCGTATGAGCCGGTGAAGTGGACGTTCGAAGGGGCGACTGGACGTGTCCGCCATGTGGTGGTGAGCGCCTATCACCATCAGAACAGCGCCGTCGTGGGCATCGACCAGGGGCGAGTGAGGCTGTTCAGCAATCGTGGCTGCGTCCGGTACGCCTACAAGGCGGACGGTCCGGAGATCACGCTCGTCCGCAGCGCCGTCAAGGAACGGTTAGGTCGAGAACCGGCCGATATGTCAGGCGCCTACGCCGCGGCTGCCGTGAGCCTCCCGTCCGGCAAGGTCACGAAGCCCGACTAGCGAAGTTGCGGCCTGCCTCAGGTGACAGACAGCAGCGTGCTCGCCGCCTGTGTCCAGACGGTGAGCTGCTGGCGGCGCATGAAGGTCTGCATGGCGGCCGTGGACGGATCGCGGGAGCGTTCCCACTCGCCGTGGTCGCCGTAGCGGGTGATCAGCAGGAAACGGGCGACGCTGGCCTCGTCGGGTGCGCGGAACAGGCCGAACACCCTGGCGTCGAAGCGGGTCTCGAAGTCGGCCCAGCCCTCGCCCGAGAGCATCACAAACGCCTCCGCCGAGTCCGGCAGCACGTGAAACCAGCGCAGCACATGGATGCCGCCGGGCCGCAGCGCGTCGCCCGCCGCGGGCCGAATCGTCGGCGTCAGCGCCTCGCGCCTGACCGCTTCGACCCCGGCAAGCCCCGCCAGGTCCGCCCGGCCGCGCTCTCCCCACCGCACCAGCAGCGCCAGCTCGCTGGCCGCCCAGCCCAACTGCGACGAGAACAGCCCCAGCGGCTCGCCGCCGGCCGCCCGTACGCTGCCCGCACCCCGGTCCTTCAGATCGCCCGCGAACGCCGCCTGGCTCTCGCGGCCGGGCGCCGGACGCAGCTGGAATTGGAAGAATTCGTGGTCGGCCATGGCCCCACCATAGCCCGGGCGGTTGTCGCCGCTACCCCCGCGCCTTCACCGGCGCGGCGCCGTCGACGTAGCTTTCGTTGAGGTAGACCTCGGCCTCCTGGGGCGACAGCGCGGGGGCGTAGCCGAAGCCCTGACCGTAGTCGCAACCGAGGTCGAGGAGCTGGCGGGCCATGCCGGCGTTCTCGACGCCCTCGGCGACCACCTCCAGCTTCAGGTCCTGGCCGAGCTTGACGACCGACGAGACGATCTTCGCCGAGCCCTCGTCGGTGGCCATGGTGCGCACGAAGTACCGGTCGATCTTCAGCGTGTCGAATGGCAAACGGGTGAGGTAGGAGAGCGACGAGAAGCCGGTGCCGAAGTCGTCCAGCGCCAGGGCCGCGCCGGCCTCGCGCAGGCGGCGCAGGATGACCGCGGCCCGGTCCGGGTCGTTCATGACGTCGCTCTCGGTCACCTCCAGCTTGAGGGCGCCCGGCGGCAGGCCGGTCTCCTCGCGGATGGCGATGACGTCGGCGACCAGGTCCGGCCGGTCGATCTCGCCGGTGGAGAGGTTCACGGCGACGGTCAGCTCGCCGGCCAGCCGGTGGTCGCGCCGCCAGATGGAGAGCTGCTTGGCGGCCGTGCGCATCATGTGCGCGCCCAGGTCGCTCATCAGGCCCATCTCTTCGCAGAGCGGCAGGAACTGGTCGGGGGTCAGCAGGCCGCGGCGCGGATGACGCCAGCGGACCAGCGCCTCGAAACCGGACAGGGCGCCGGTCGAGAGCCGCACGATGGGCTGGTAGAAGGGCGTCAGCTCGCCGCGGGCGATGGCGCCGCGCAGGTCGCCCTCCAGGGCCAGACGGGACAGGCCGTCGGTCTCCAGGCTGCGGCCGTAGGCGGCGGCCCCGCCGCGCCCGCCGCTCTTGGCGGCCTCCACGGCCAGCTCGGCCCGGCGCAGCAGCTCGGCCGCGTCGGGGGCCTCGCCGCCGCCGTGAGCCTCCACGGCGCCTATCGAGAGGGTGGGATGGATGTCGAAGCCGGCGACCCGCAGCGGCTGCTCCAGCGCGCCGCGCAGCACCTCGGCGGCGCTCGGATGACGGGCGGGCGAGAGCACCGCGAACTCGTCTTCGCCCACGCGGGCGAGCAGCGCCTCGGGCGGGAAGGCGGCGGCCAGGCGCGAGCCGAGGGCGGCCAGCACGAGATCCGCCCGTTCGTGGCCGAGCGCCTCGTTCAGGCGGCGAAGGCGGTCGAGGTCGGCGACCACCAGCTGGTGGCGGCCGGCCGCCTGCAGGCGGTCGCGGGCGTGGGCGAGGAAGCTTCTACGGTCCAGCAGGCCGGTCAGGGTGTCCTGGTCGGAAGCGGCGAACTTGGTCTCGGGGGCTACGACGCCGGCGGCGCGCACCCCCTCCTCCAGCCAAACCCCGCGCCAGATGCAGACGCCGGCCCCGCGCATCCGCAGCCGCACGGCGATCTCGGCGCCAGGAGCCTGAGGCCTGAGGATGTCTTCGGCCAGCGCCCGGTCCTGGGGCAGGGCCAGGGCGCGCAGGGCTGCAGAGGAGCATTCGGGGGCCAGCGGGCCAAGGCCCAGCGCGCGGCTGGCGCCGGTCAGGCGCAGCCGATCCTGCTCAGGCTCCCAATACCAAAGGGCGACGTCCGCCGCGCCGAGAGCCTCGAGCGTCGTCGTCGCATCCCAGATCCAGCGGTCGCTCGCCATTCCGCCCCATGACGCCCGGAGGCGCCGTCAGACGGACACCCCCTCCTGATCGACCCCAGCATCGCCTAGCGGCGAGATCAGGCCGAACAGGACATGATCTCTCCAAACGCCGTTAATTTTGAGATAAGCCTTGGCGTAGCCTTCCTCGGTGAAGCCCGCCTTGTTGAGCAGACGGCGCGAGGGTTCGTTGTGCGGCAGGCAGGCCGCCTCCAGCCGGTGCAGGGCCAGCGAGCGAAAGGCGAAGCCGGCCAGCGTCTTCACGGCCGCCAGGGTATGGCCGTGGCGGGCGTAGGGCTTGCCGCACCAGTAGCCGACCGATCCCATCTGGGCGACGCCCCGGCGGATGTTCGACAGGGTGATGCCGCCGACCAGGGCGTCGTCGCCCTGGCGGTAGATGAAAAAGGGATGCGCCACCCCGGCCTCCCGGTCGCGGGCGTAAGCGGCCAGGCGACGGCGGAAGGCGGCGCGGGTCAGGTCGTCGGCCGGCCAGGTCGGCTCCCACGGCTGCAGGAACTCGCGGGACCTTGCGCGCAGGTCGCGCCACTCGGAATAGTCGGCCGCCCTGGGCGGGCGCAGACGTACGCCTTCGCCCTCGATGCGGAGACCGCTTTCCGCGCCGATCCAGTCCAAAAGCGCCATGAAGACAGGGTCGTGCGAAACTTCGCGGCGTCAAGCGCCGGCTTCGCGAGGCTCAGCCGGCGAGGCTCTTCCGGAACACCTCCGCCGCGCCGAGCGCAGCCTTGGGGCCCAGCACCGAGGCGGCCGCGCGCCCTTGCGACACCATCCGCTGGCCGAGCCGCTCGAGGTCGGCGGCCTCGACCGCGTCGATCCGGCGGGCGATCTCCTTGGGGCCCAGCAGCCGGCCGAAGATCAGCAGCTGTCCCGCCGCGTGCTCGGCCCTGGCCAGCGGCGACTCCCGGCCCATGAACATCGACGCCTTCAGCTGAGCCTTGGCGCGGGCGAGTTCGCGGGGCTCCACCTGGCGGGCCAGGCTGGCGATCTCGCCAGCCACCACCTGCGCCAGCTCGCGCGCGTCCTTGGCCGCGCAACCGGCGTAGACGCCCAGGAGGCCGGTATCCAGATAGGTCTCGGCGTAGGCGTCGATGGCGTAGGCCAGGCCGCGCCGCTCGCGCGCCTCCTGGAACAGCCGCGACGCCATGCCGCCCCCCAGGATCTCCGCGAACAGCCGAAGCGCGAAGTACTCGGGGTCGGTGGCGGACGGCGCGGGCAGCAGGAAGACGGCGTGCGCCTGCTCGAGCCGGTCGGCGTCGGCGACGGCGCCGCCGTCGAAGGTGGCCGGCGTGAAGGTCATGTCGGGGCCCGACGCGGCCGCCTGCGGGCCGAAGTCGCGCTCGGCCATCTCCAGCAGCTGGGCTTCGTCCACCGCCCCGGCCGCGGCCACCACCAGCGCGTTCGGCGGATAAAGGCGGGCGCGCCAGTCGGCGAGGGTTTCCGGGGTCGCCGCCCCGATGGACTCGACGGTGCCGAGGATCGGCCGTCCCAGAGGCTGATCGGGGAAGGCGGCGACCTGGGCCATCTCGAACACCCGGTCTTCCGGATCGTCCGCGGCCTCGGCGATCTCCTGGCCGATCACCTGCTTTTCCTTGGCCAGGTCCTCGGGCGACAGGGTCGGGCGGAACAGCAGGTCGGAGATGGTGGAGAGGCCCAGGTCCATTCCGCCCTCTAGGGCGCGCACCTGGTAGCTGGTCCGCTCGTAGCCGGTGGCGGCGTTGATCTGGCCCCCCTCGGCCTCGATCGCCTCGACGATCTCCTGGGCCGAGCGTCCGTTCGCGCCCTTAAACACCATGTGCTCCATCAGGTGCGACCAGCCGCACCGGCCAGCGTCCTCGTAGCGGGCGCCGCGGCCGGCGACGACCGAGACCGCCAGGGTCTGCAGGCCGGGCATGGGGTCGCAGACCACCTGCACGCCGTTGGCCAGCCGATGGACGTTGGGGAGGGCCTCGTCAGGCAGCGGCGAAGTCTCGGACATAGGCGTTCACGGCGGCCGCTTCCGGCGGAAGGCGGTCGTACTTCTCCGGCCGGTGGGCGAGGTCCTCCGAGCCGCGCGGCAGCGGCGGAGCGACGCCGGTGACGGCCTTCACGGTCTCCGGGAACTTGGCGGGGTGGGCGGTGGAGAGCACGACGACCGGGCCGCCGGGCCTGTCCATCCGGCGCAGGCCCGCGACGCCGACAGCGGTATGCGGGTCGATCAGCTCGCCGGTCTCGTTGAGGGTGGCGACCATGGTGCGCGCGGTCTCGGATTCGCTGACCTTGCAGCCGCTGAACAGCTCGCGCATCGCGCCCAGGGCGGCGGGCGGCACGTCGATGACGCCGGTCTCGCCGAAAGCGGCGAAGGCGCGGGCCGTCTCGACGCCGTCGCGGCGCACGCACTCGAAGTACAGTCGCTCGAAGTTGGAGGCCGCCTGGATGTCCATGGCCGGCGACTGGGTCGGGGTCATCTGGCCGCGGGCGTAGCGGCCGTCCTCGAAGGCGCGGGCGAGGATGTCGTTGGAGTTGGTGGCCGCCACGATCCGGGCGATGGGCAGGCCCATCCGCTTGGCGACGTACCCCGCGAAGGCGTCGCCGAAGTTGCCGGACGGCACCACGTAGGAGATCTCGCGCTGAGGCGCGCCGAGCGCCACGGCGGTGGTGAAGTAGTAGGTCGCCTGCGCCACGATGCGGGCGAAGTTGATCGAGTTGACGCCCGACAGGTCCACCGCCTGGCGCAGCCCCGGATCCTGAAAGGCCTGCTTCACCAGCGCCTGGCAGTCGTCGAAGTCGCCCTGGATGGAGACGCAGCGGACGTTGTCCTCCGTCGCCGTGGTCATGAACCGGCGCTGCACCTCGGAGATCCGGCCCTCGGGGAACAGCGCCACGATCTTCACGCTGCTGCGCCCGCGCAGGGCCTCGACCGCCGCGCCGCCCGTGTCGCCGGAGGTGGCGCAGAGGATGGTCTGGGTACGCTTCTCGCGGCTGAGGAAGCGGTCGTAGAGGCGGGCCAAGAGCTGCATGGCCACGTCCTTGAAGGCCAGGCTCGGCCCGTGCCACAGCTCCGCCAGGAAGACGCTGGGCGAGACCTGGGTCAGCGGCACGACGGCGGCGTGGGTGAAGCTGGCGTAAGCCTCGGCGCACATCTCCAGCGCCTCGTCGGCGGTCAGCTCGTCGCCGGCGAACTTGCCGAGCACGGCGGCGGCGACCTCGGCGTAGGGCCGCCCGGCGAAGCCGGCGATCTCCTCGTGCCTGAAGCTCGGCCATTCCTGCGGCACGTACAGCCCGCCGTCGGGCGCCAGGCCCCCCAGCACCGCATCCACGAAGCCGACCGCGGGCGCCCCGCCCCGCGTCGAGACGTACCTCATCGCACTTTCCATCTGCGCCAGAGCACGGCGGCATAGACGGCGAGCAGCGCCCCGGCAAGGCCGAACCAGGTGAGCGCATACTCCAGATGGCGGTTGCTGACGCCGCTCGGAACCGGCAGCGGCTTGAGCGCCAGCCATTCGGGATTGGTGGAGGTCTCGGCCATCAGGAACACCGGCGCGGGCGCGGGCGCGCCCAGCGCCTCGGCCATGTCGGCGATGTCCCGGCGGAACCAGCGGCGGGGCGTGTTGGCGGCGGCGAAGGCGCTGGCCGCCTCCGGCGTGCGGATCACCGCGTCGATGGTGACCGGCTCGCCCGCGGCCGGATCGCGCGGCGGGCGGGAGGAGACGATGTCGAGCACGAACCCGCGGTCGACCAGCACCGATCGGTACGGTCCGGCCTCGAGCCGGCAGGCGGAGATCAGCCGAACGCCCGACTGGCCCTCGTGGATGGCGTGGAGCTCGAGCCACGACGCCCGCCCGAGCCCCGGGCAGACGGCGCGCACGCGCTGGAAATCCAGGTCCTCGCCGCGGGCGATGCGCGCCAGCGCCTGTTCGGCGGGGATCGGCGGGGCGTTCTCCAGCGCCGTGATGCGGTCCAGCAGATCCTGCTTCCAGGAAAGCCGCTGCAGCTGCCAGGCGCCCAGGCCGATCAGGATCGCCAGGGAGATCAGCGTGGCGATCGTCAGGCCGATCGGCAGGCGCCCGGGCCGGCTCATGACTCCGTCAGTGCGCCACTCCGCCGAAGATCACGGAGATGAAGGCGAACAGGAACAGCCACACCACGTCGA
>NZ_DATAGM010000413.1:0-21551 GCF_036263695.1 Phenylobacterium sp. | reverse complement strand
CAATCAGCACGCCCGGGTGCTGGTGACCGAGATCCTGCGTTCGCTGGACGTGCATCATGTCTTCGAAGCGGCCGACGGCTCCACCGGTCTGCAGCAGCTGCGCGAGCACCAGATCGACATCATCTTCACCGACCTGTCGATGCAGCCGATGGACGGCATCGAGTTCGTCCGCCGGCTGCGCAACGCCCCCGACAGCCCCAACCAGATGGCCCCGGTGATCATGGTCACCGGCCACTTCACCCTCGCCAAGGTCGCCGAGGCGCGCGACGCCGGGGTGAACGAGTTCCTGTCCAAGCCGCTGACCGCCCGAGGGGTGATCGAAAGGCTGCAGCGGGTGATCGAGCAGCCCCGCCCGTTCGTGCGCACCGACAGCTACTTCGGCCCCGACCGCCGCCGCCGGCAGGACCCGGAGTACCGCGGCCCGAAGCGCCGCAAGAGCGACGCCGTGGCGCGAAGGGCTCCGACTCAGGAAATCTAGCCCAGCGCCATCATTCGGCGCGGTTTACGGCGTCCCTTTCCGCCGGGGCGTCCAGGAGTTCTCCGGTGACATTCGTGCGTATCCTCGTCCTCGCCGCCGCAGGGCTGGCCCTGTCCGGCTGCATCTCGACTGTGGTCGGCGCGACCGCCGGTGCTGCGGTAGGCGTCGCGGGCGCCACGGTCGGCGTCGCGGCCAAGGGCGTGGGGCTCACCGCCACGGGCGCAGGCAAGGTCGTCGGCGCGGCGATCCCCGACCGCAAGGAACAGCCGCCGGAAGAGCGCGGCGGCGAGTACTAGCCGACTTCCATCGCGCAGCGCTCGCCGATGGTCGGGCGTGAGACGACGATGCGCGACAGGCCAGGGAACCTGGGCTGCAGCCGTTCAGCGAAGTAGCGGCAGAGGTTCTCCAGCGTCGGGCTCGCCAGCCCCTCCTTCTCGTTCAGCACGCCGTGGTCAAGTTCGCCGGCGACGGCGCGCAACGCCTGGTCGAGGTCGGCGAGGTCGGCGACCCAGCCGACCGGCCCGGTCGCCTCCCCCCGCACGGACGCCTCGACGCTGAACGAGTGGCCGTGCATGCGCGTGTAGCCGCGCTCGAGCGAGCCGTCGGGCAGGTAGTGGGCCGCGTCGAAGGTGGCGGCCTTGGTGATCTCGAAGATGGGTGAGGTCATCTAGTCTGAAGGTGCGGCGGGCGGCGCGGGCCGCCTCTAGGGAATGCCCAGGTATTTGTGGGTCTGGACGCTTAAACGCCAGCGTGGGTGGGCGAGGCAATAGGCGATCGCCGCTTGGGTGTTCGCCGCCCGGTCCGGCCCGTCCATGGGCTGCAGGAAGAAGCGTTCGAATTCCAGCCCCTCGAACCTGGCCGGGTCGACGCGCGGCTGGGGAAACACCAGCTTCAGCTCCTGGCCGCGGGTCTGGGCCAGCGGCGCGTCGGCCTTGGGGCTGACGCAGATCCAATCGATGCCGGCTGGCGCGGCCAGGGTGCCGTTGGTCTCCACGGCGATCTCGAAGCCGCGGGCGTGCAGCGCGGCGATCAGCGGCGGATCGAGCTGCAGCAGGGGCTCGCCTCCGGTGCAGACCACCAGCCGGCCGACCTCGCCACCCGTCCACGCCGCCTCGACGGCCGCCGCGAGCTCGTCGGCGCTCGCGAACCGTCCGCCGCCGGGCCCGTCCATGCCGACGAAGTCCGTATCGCAGAAATTGCAGACCGCGCTCGCCCGGTCCTGCTCGCGCCCGGACCACAGGTTGCAGCCGGCGAAACGGCAGAACACCGCCGGCCGGCCGGCCTGGCCGCCCTCGCCCTGCAAGGTGAGGAAGATCTCCTTGACCGCGTAGCTCATGGGGCGAGCGCCGGGCGGCCCGCCTGGACCCAGCCCTCCCAGCCCTTCGTACGCAGCTCACAGGCGGGGCAGTTTCCGCAGCCGTAGCCCCAGGCGTGCCGCGCCCCGCGCTCGCCGCGGTAGCAGGTGTGGCTCTCCTCCAGGATCAGGCTCACCAGCGCCTCTCCGCCCAGCCCCTTGGCCAGCGCCCAGGTCTCGGCTTTCGTCAGCCGCATCAGCGGGGTCTCGATCCGGAAGTCCTGGGCCATGCCGAGGTTGAGCGCCCGCTCCAGGGCGTCGAGCGCCTCGCGCCGGCAATCGGGATAGCCCGAGTAGTCGGTTTCGCACATGCCGCCGACCAGCGCCTTGGCGCTCCGCCGGTCGGCCAGCGCCGCCGCGTAGGTCAGGAACACCAGGTTGCGGCCCGGCACGTAGGTGGACGGCAGGCCCTTGTCGGTCAGCTCGAAGGCCCGCTCGGCGGTCATCGCCGTGTCGGCGATCGCCCCGAAGCCGCGGATCTCCAGGATGTGGTCGGCGCCCAGCCGGCCGGCCCACTGCGGAAAGCGCTCGGCCACGGCGCGGCGCACGACGGTGCGCGCCTGCATCTCCACGGAATGGCGCTGGCCATAGTCGAACCCGACCGTCTCGACCCGCTCATAGCGCTCCAGCGCCCAGGCCAGGCAGACGCTGGAATCCTGGCCGCCCGAGAAGAGGACGATCGCCTCGCAGGGGGGCTCGGTGTTGCTCATCGGCCCCCATATGCGCGCGCGCCGCGCCTGCGCAAGCTTCGGACCGCGCCGGCTTTTCTGGATTTTTCGTCAGCGGCGTCGGGGCGCGGTTGAATTTAACGTCTCTGCAAGCGCTCGGGAGTCATTGTGCTCAAAGACAAAAAGCCTGGCGGTCCATGTCCCTGCCCGAGTTCTTCATCGAGCGTATTACCGACGAGGTCCGTCTGCAGATGGACGGCGTCCTTGCGCTCGCCCAGAGACTTACCCGCCAGCCCCTCGGCGGCGACGCCCAGACCTGCGTCGCCGGCATCACCGAGGCGGCCGAGACGGTGCGTCGGGTTCTGGAGAGCAGCATCGAGCTGAAAGCGGCGACGAACCAGGACCTGCCCTTCTCGCCTGAGCCGACCCTGCTGCGCGAGGTGATGGACCAGGTGCAGCAGCGCTGGGAGACCCGCGCGGCCGAGAACGGCGTCACCCTTTCCGTCTCCTACCACGGCCATCCCGAGGCCATGGCTCTGCTGGACGCCAGCCGGCTGATGCAGGTGTTCGACGGCTTCATCGCCCAGGCGGTGGCCGGCACCCGGCGCGGCGGCATCGAGGCCAGCCTGAAGGCCGAGACCGACGGCGAGGGCCTGCGGCTGGAAGGCCGGGTCCGCGACAGCGGCGACCGCTCCAGCATCCAGGACAAGTACGACATCCGCGAGATCGAGGCCCGCTTCGGCCTGGAGACCGCCCTGGGCGTGGCCCTCGGCCATCGCATCGTCAAGTCGCTCGGCGGCAAGATCGAGGTGGAGCCGAACGCCGGGGCCGGCGAGACGGTGATGTTCGAGCTGAAGGCCGCCGCCGCGGTAGCCCAGCCGGAGATTCCCGAAGAGGCGCCCGCCTCCCGCGCCGCCCATATCCTGATCGTCGACGACAACGCGACCAACCGCATGGTCGCCGAGACCCTGTGCGAGATGTTCGACTGCACCGCCGAGACGGCCGAGGACGGCCTGGAAGCGGTGGAGGCGGCCCGCACCGGCCGCTTCGACCTGATCCTGATGGACATCAAGATGCCGCGCATGGACGGGGTGGCCGCCTCCAAGGCGATCCGCGCCCTGCCTGGACGGCTGGGCCGGGTGCCGATCATCGCCCTGACCGCCAACGCCGACCCGGAGGACGCCGCGGGTTACCTCAAGGCGGGGATGAACGGCGTCGTCGAGAAGCCGATGAAGCCGGACAACCTGCTGCAGGCGCTTCAGGCCGCGCTCGGCGAGAACCCGGCCGCGGCGGCCTGAGCCCCGCGTTTCTCCCCTCCGCACAGCCGCCGACAAGGCTAAGATGGTCCCAACCCCGACAGGGAGGGGACCAATGGACAAGCTGCTCGCCAAGCTCTCCGACAGTCTGGGGCCCGGCGGCCTCCTGACCGGCGACGACGCCGTGCAGGCGGCCAAGAGCGTCTGGACGCGCCTAGGCCAACCCATCGCCGTCGCGCGGCCGAGATCGACCGAAGAGGTCGCAGCCGTGCTCAGGGCCTGCCATGCGGCGGGCGTTCCGGTGACCCCGTGGGGCGGGCGCACCGGCCTGGTGGACGGCGCCTTCGCCACCGGCGCGGTCGCGCTGCTCACCGACCGCATGAACCGCATCGAGGAGATCGACCGCCAGGGGTCGACCATGACCGTGCAGGCCGGCTGCATCCTGCAGACCGCCTGCGAGGCGGCCGAGGCGCAGGGCCTCTTCCTGCCGCTGGACCTTGGGGCGCGGGGCTCGGCCACCATCGGCGGCGTGGTATCCACCAACGCCGGCGGCAACCGGGTGCTGCGCTATGGCATGACCCGCGACATGGTGCTGGGCCTGGAGGGGGTGCTGGCCGACGGCACGGTCGTCTCGGCGCTCAACCCGTTGATCAAGAACAACACCGGCTTCGACCTCAAGCAGCTGTTCATCGGCTCCGAGGGCTGCCTCGGCGTCGTCACCCGCGCGGTCCTTCGGCTGCGGCCCCAGCCCACCAGCCAGGACGCCGCCTTCCTGGCCGTGGAGAGTTTCGAGAATCTGCCCAAGCTGCTGCGCCTGTTCGAGCGCGAGCTGTCGGGCACGCTGTCGGCCTTCGAGGTGATGTGGCGCGAGTTCTACGAGCTGGTCACCACCGAGCCGGCCAAGGGCCGCCCGGTCCTGCCGCACGGCGCGCCGTTCTACGTCCTGGTCGAAACCCTCGGCGCCGATCAGGCCGGCGACTCCGAGCGGATGGAGCGGGCCCTTGAGACGGCGCTCGAGGCCGGCCTCGTGGCCGACGCGGTGGTCGCCAAATCCAAGGCCGAGCGCGACCGCATCTGGGCCCTCCGCGACGATGTCGCCCAGGTCGCCCGCAACGGCCCGGTGTTCACCTTCGACGTATCGCTGAAGATCTCGGACATGGAGGCCTACCTCGCCGAACTGAAGTCGGCCCTGTTGGCCCGCTGGCCGGCCGCTTCGACGGTGGTGTTCGGCCACCTCGGCGACGGCAACCTGCACATCATCGTGGGCGTCGGCGACCGGGCGGCGCGCAGGCCGGTCGAGGACTTAGTCTACGGCCACCTGCAGAAGATCGGCGGCTCTATCAGCGCCGAGCACGGCATCGGCCTGCAGAAGCGCGACTACCTGGCCTGCTCCCGCAGCCCCGAGGAGATCGCCCTGATGGCCCGGCTGAAAGCGATGTTCGACCCGAAGAACATCCTCAATCCCGGCAAGGTGCTGGAGCCGGCCGGCGCTCCTGCTGCGGTGGCCGAGCCCGCGACCGCCGAGACAGGCCTCTTGGGTTGAACGGCCTCGCTTTGATCGCCCTCGACGCCGAGGCGACCTTCCTCACCCGCCCCGACGGCCGGATCACCGCCGAGAACGAGCCGACGCCTGCCCCCGCGCCGCGGATGTTCCTGGCCGGCAGCGCCGATGGAAACCTGCTGCGCCTGCGCGACGACGTGGATCCGGGCGCCGCTCGCGAAATCGAGCGCTTGGTCGCCGATGAGCCCCCGCTCGCCGCACCGGAGGCCCAACCCTGCTTCCTGCCGCGGTATCGCGAACTGCTGGACGGGGCAGAGCCGCAGTTCGGCCTCTCCTTCGAGCTTCCGCACGGCTTGGCGCCCGCCGCAGAGGCCGAGTTCGTCTACTCGGGCGCGCCGGCGGGCGAGGCCCTGATGGCCCGTTTCCAGGCCGAGGGCATGCCGCCGCAGCTGGCGGCGAACGGCTTCGGCGATGTCGACGAATTCTGGGCGCCCTGGTGCCTGGCGCAGATCGAGGGCGAGGCCGCCGCGATCGCCTTCGCCGCGCGGCTGGGCCCGAAGGGCGCGGCGCTGGGCCTCGTCACCTTTCCGCAGTTCCGCGGCCGCGGCCTCGGCGCGGCCGTCACCGCCGCCTGGACCCGGCATCCGGAGCTCTCCACGCGAAGGCTCTTCTACGGCTGCTCGCGGGAGAACCTCTCCTCGCGGCGCGTGGTCGAACGGCTGGGCCTGCGGTTCATCGGCCCCACGTTGCGGCTGGTCTGAAGGGCGGGCAACAGGCGATCGCAGCTTCAGGCCGGCGGCCATTGCGGCTAGGTTGCGGGAACGAGGATGCAGCCGGCGACAGGCTGCCCCGCGAGGGAGCGAGACATGATCGAAGGACCCGTCACAGGAGGGAAGCACGGCTGGCCCTTCAACCGCCCGCTTATCGACCTGGCGCAGAAGGGCTACGTCGAGGCGGAGTACTTCCTGACAGGCGAGGCTGCGACCTATGGCCCGGCGCCAGCCGCGGAACTCGGCCGCGACGGGAAGTGGCGCGTCCAGCCGAAGGGCAAGGTCCCCTTCAAGACCCGCTTCCTGGTCTATCGCCCCGCCGACCCCGCGAAGTTCAACGGCACCGTGGTGGTGTGCTGGAACAACGTCACGGCCGGCTATGAGCTCTTCCTCGGCGAAAGTCCCGAGGTGCTGGAGGGCGGCTACGCCTACGTCTGCGCCAGCGTTCAGCGGGTGGGTGTTCACGGCTTCGAGGAGAATCCCCAGGGCCTCGTGGCCTGGGACGGCGAACGCTACGGCGATCTCAGCATCCCCACTGACGACGCCTCGTACGACATCTTCTCCCAGGTCGCCCGCGCCGTGGGGCCTGACCGCGACCGCGCGGTCGACCCCCTGGGCGGTCTGGAGGTGCGCAAGGTCATCGGCCTGGGCGCCTCGCAATCGGCCGGGCGGCTGTCGACCTACATCAACGCCGTCCATCCGCTGCCGCCCGAGCAGGGCGGCCACGCCTTCGACGGCTACATGCTGCAGATCTACTTCGGCAGCGGCACGCCGATCGAGGACAGCGACCGTCCGGTCAATCCGGCCGGCGCAAACGCCCGTCCCCTGCCGCGCGGCCAGAACCTGATCCGCGACGATCTCGACGTGCCGGTGATGATCGTCAACACCGAGCTCGAGGCGATCGCCTGCCAGAGCGTGCGCCAGCCCGACACCGACCGCTTCCGCACCTGGGAAGCGGCGGCGCTCACCCACGTCTCCTACCAGGCCCAGCTGATCCGCAACGCCAAGTACCAGCGCGACTTCGGCGTGGCGCCGCCGCCGCCATCCGAACAGATGAACCGGATCTACCTGCAGCCCTTCTACGACGCCGCGCTGCATCACCTGAACCGCTGGGTGAACGGCGGCGCCGCCCCGCCCAGCCAGCCCCTGATCGACTTCACCAGCGACGGCAACGTGGTCCGCGACCGGCACGGGATCGCCACCGGCGGCGCCCGCCTGCCCCAGGCCGACGCCCCGGTCGCCATGAACAGCTCGACGCCCGTCTCCGACGACTTCGCCGGCCGCCTGCGCGGCTCCAGCAGGCCCTTCGACGCCGCCACGCTGAAAGCCCTCTATGGCGACGAGGCCGGCTACCTCGCCAAGTTCAAGCACGCGGCCTCGGCGGCGGTGGCGGCCGGCGTGCTGCTGCCGCGCGATGTCGAGCCCGCGGCGGAGGAGGCGGCCCGCGAATACCGCAGAGCCCGGGAGATGGCGGCTCGCCAGCCTGTGGGCGCGGCCGGTTGATCGGTGGCCGGCTTAGGGCGGAACCTGCGACTTCCCTGAAGCCGGAAAGGGAACGTTCCGATCGGGGGAACGTGGTAGCTGGGGGCGGGATCGAACCGCCGACCTGTGGGTTATGAATCCACCGCTCTAACCATCTGAGCTACCCAGCCACGGGGCCATCCAGGCGAGGGGCGTGTATAGGGATTTCGCCCCCGCGCATCAAGCGCCTCGCGCGCGCCGCAAACCCCAGCTAGTTTCCCCCCTTCATGAGCGTGCTTCACCTGTTGGGAACGGCCGGCGACGGCGGGGCCGAGACCTATTTCGTGGATCTGGTGAGGGCCCTGGCGCGCGACGGCGTTCCGCAGGCGGCCGCTCTGCGCAAGCACCCGGGACGTCAGGCGGCGCTGGCGCAGGCCGGCGTGCCGGCCACGGCGCTGGGCTTCGGGGGGCCCTTCGACCTCTCGACCAAGGGCAAGGCCGCCAAGTTCGCCAAGGCCAAACGCGTCAAGATCGCCGTGGCCTGGATGAACCGCGCCGCCCGCCACACGCCCGCCGGGCCGTGGAAACGGGTCGGCCGGCTCGGCGGCTACTACAAGCTCAAATACTACAAGGGCTTCGACCTGCTGGTCGCCAACACCGACGACATCGCCGACTGGATCGTCGGCCAGGGCTGGCCGGCTGGGAAGGTGCGGGTCATCCCCAACTTCGCCGCCGAGCCGCCGGAGGGCCCGCCCGCCGACCGCGCGGCGCTGAACACCCCTGAGAACGCGCCGCTGTTGCTCGCCATGGGCCGGCTGCACGAGAACAAGGCCCACGACGTCTCGCTGAATGCGCTGGTCGCCCTGCCCGGCGCCTATCTCTGGATCGCCGGCGCCGGCCCGCAGGGGGCCAAGCTGAAGGCCATGGCCGCGGTGCTCGGCGTCGCCGACCGGGTGCGGTTCCTCGGCTGGCGGTCCGATCCGGCAGGCCTCTACCGGGCCGCCGACGTCTGCGTATTTCCCTCGCGCCACGAGCCGCTGGGCAATGTGGTCATCCAGAGCTGGGCCCACGGCCTGCCCGTGGTGGCCGCCGCCAGCCAGGGCCCGGCCGCGCTGATCCGCGACGGCGAGGACGGCCTGCTGGTCCCGGTGGACGACGCCGAGGCGCTGACCGCCGCCGTACGCCGACTGCTGGACGATCCGCTGCTCAAGATCCGACTGATCCAGAACGGCCACGAGCGGGTGGCGGCCGAGTTCTCCGAGGCCGCCGTGACAGCCCAGTGGCGGGACCTGTTCGCCGACCTGGGCGGACCCTGATGTGCGGCATCGCCGGCGTCCTCGGCGCCGAGGGGCCGGTCCGGCCGATGATTGAGGCGCTCGTCCACCGCGGGCCGGACGGCGTGCGATGGGAGCATGTGGCGGGCGGGGTCCTGGCCCACGCGCGCCTGTCGATCATCGACCTGGAGTGCGGCTGGCAGCCGCTGTCGGCCGCCGGCTCCACGGTCATCGGCAACGGCGAGATCTACAACTACCTGGAGCTAACCCAGGCGTTCGGCCTGGAGGGCGAGCTTTCCACCGGCTCGGACTTCGAGCCGCTGCTGCACCTTTACGCGAAGGAAGGCCCGGCCGCCTTCACGCGGCTGCGCGGCATGTACGCCTTCTGCCTGGTGGGAAACGACGGCCGCACCTGGCTGGTGCGCGATCCGTTCGGCATCAAGCCGCTCTACCTGATGGAGAAGGACGGCGCCCTGGCCTTCGCCTCGGAGCCCCGCGCCTTCGTCGCGGCCGGCTGGATCGAGCCCCTGGCGGACCTCGAGGCGGCCGAGGAGCTGGTCGGCCTCAACTACGTGCTCGGCGAGAAGACCCTGCTGTCCGGCGTGAGGCGCCTGCCGCCGGGCGCGGTCGTCGAGGTCACCTCGGCGGGGCTTGAAACGCGCGAGCGTCGGGACCTGCCGGCCTGGTCTCCCGCCCCATCCGACGACGAGGCCCAGCTGGTGAAGGCCCTCGACGCAGTGCTGGAGGACTCGGTGAAGGTCCACCAGCGGTCCGACGTTCCCTACGGCCTGTTCCTGTCCGGCGGCATCGACTCGGCGGCGGTGGCGACGCTGATGGCGCGGCTGAACCAGCGGCCGGTCACCGCCTTCACCTGCGGCTTCGACGCGCCCGGCGCGCGGGACGAGCGGGCCCAGGCCGAGAAGGTGGCCCGGGCGCTGAACCTCGACTGGCGCGAGACGCGGTTCGGCGAAGAGGACTTCTGGCGGATATTGCCCAAGGTCGCCTGGGCGCTGGACGATCCCACCGCCGACTACGCCACCCTGCCCACCTACAAGCTCGCCGAGGCGGCCAAGGGCACGCTGACCGTGGTGCTGACCGGCGAAGGCGGCGACGAGCTGTTCGGCGGCTACGGCCGCTATCGCCGCGCGCTTAGGCCCGGGTGGCTGGGCGGGCGCCCCGCCGAGCCGCGCGAGGCGCGCCCGGAGGTGCTGGCGCGCTGGCGGGGCGAGGCTGCGCCGCCCGCGGGGGTCACCCGGCTGCAGGCTGCGCAGCACGCCGACATCGCTACCTGGCTGCCGAACGACCTGCTGCTCAAGCTCGACCGCTGCCTGATGGCCCACGGGCTGGAGGGCCGCACGCCGTTCCTGGACCTGCAGGTGGCCGCCTTCGCCGGGCCCCTGCCCGATCGGTTCAAGGTGCGCGGGCGCTACGGCAAATGGCTGCTGCGCAAGTGGCTGGAGAGGGCCTGCCCAGCCGCCGAGCCCTGGGCGCGCAAGCAGGGCTTCACCGTGCCCGTGGACGCCTGGATCGCCCCGCGGGCCCGCGACATCGCCGGCCGCATCGCCGGCGTGAAGGCGGTGCGGGCCCTGCGGAGCGAGGATGAAGTGAAGGCCGCCTTCGAAGGGGGGACCGAGCGCTGGCCGCTCTTGTTCTACGCCGTCTGGTCGCTGATCCACCTGGAGGGGGCAAGCCCGGCCGAGGCGCTGGAGGCCTGCTGCGGAACCGTCTGAGCCGGCGGGCCGATATGTGAGGGACGAGTGATGGAGATCTTGATGCGTCGCCTGATCCTGGCCGGCCTAGCCGCCGGCCTCGCCGCCGCCTGCGGACCCGGAGAAGCCCAGACGCCGACGGCGGCCAAGGCCGCCCAGACTGGCGGCCCGCTGGAGACCCGGCCGGCCAACGCCGACTTCCTCAAGCCCGCCTTCGCCGGCCAGACCCGCGCCCCGGAGATGAAGGCGAATGTCGCCTATGAGGTGGTGACCGTCGCCGAGGGGCTGGAAAAGCCCTGGGGCCTCGCCTTCCTGCCCGACGGCCGCCTGCTGGTCACCGAGAAGCCCGGCCGGCTGCGCATCGTGGCGGCGAACGGCCAGCTTTCCCAGCCCGTGGCGGGTCTTCCGGCCGTGGACGCCCGCGGGCAGGGCGGCCTGCTGGGCCTGGCCCTCGACCCGAACTTCGCGAGCAACGGCCTGATCTACTGGGCCTACGCGGAGCGTCACGAGAACGGCCTGACCAACACCGCCGTGGCCCGCGGGCGGCTGGCGGACGGCGCCCCGCCCAAGGTCGAGAACGTCCAGGTGATCTATCGCCAGGTTCCGCAGCTGGACTCGACGATGCACTACGGCGGGCGGCTGGTGTTCGCCCGCGACGGGACGCTGTTCGTGACCCTGGGCGAGCGGTCGATCCTGCCGGGCCGGATGCAGTCGCAGCAGCTGGACAGCGCGCTGGGCAAGATCGTGCGGGTAGGCGCCGACGGCTCGATCCCCAAGGACAATCCCTTCGTCGGCCGCCGGGGCGCGCGGCCCGAGATCTACGCCAGCGGCGTGCGTAACGTGCAGGCGGCCGCCCTTCACCCGCAGACCGGCAAGCTGTGGGAGGTCGAGCACGGGCCCAAGGGCGGCGACGAGATCAACATCATCGCGGCCGGCAAGGACTACGGCTGGCCGACCATCGCCTACGGCGTCGAGTACAGCGGGCCGAAGATCGGCCAGGGCCTCTCGCAGAAGGCGGGCATGGAGCAGCCGATCTACTACTGGGACCCGGTGATCGCCCCTTCCGGCATGGCCTTCTACCAGTCCGACCTGTTCCCGGCCTGGAAGGGCAGCCTGCTGGTGGGCGCGCTGGGCGCCAAGCACGTGGCCCGGCTCACGCTGAAGGGCGACCGGGTGATCGGCGAGGAGCGGCTGCTCACCGAGCTGAACGAGCGGATCCGCGACGTGGTCGTCGGGCCTGACGGGGCCGTCTACGTCGCCACCGACAACGCCAAGGGCCGGGTGCTGAAGCTGGTTCCGCGTCGCTGAGCCGGCGCTAGTTCGGCTCCGGCAGGGGCAGCTTCAGCATCGGCAGCTCGCCCGCCTGGGAGAGGGGAACCTGCAGGACGCAGCGGACGCCCTCCGGCCGATACTCGACGTCGGCCCGGCCGCCGCTTTCCGCTCCGAAGCTGCGGGCGATCAGGCGCGAGCCGAACCCGCGGCGGGTCGGCGGCGCCACCGGCGGCCCCCCGGACTCCTCCCAAAGTACAGTGAGGTGCCGCCCGCCCTGAGAGTCGAGCGCGAAGCTCCAGGTCAGCCTCACCCGGCCCTCGGAGCGACTTAATGCGCCATGCTTCACCGCGTTAGTGGCGAGCTCATGCAGAACCAGCGACATGGCCACCGCCTGATGCGGACTGAGGCGGACCGGCGGCCCGTCGATGTAAAACGCGCTGCTTTCGGTGTGGAGGTGCGCGGCCAGCGCGCGGTGCACGATCGCGTGCAGGTCGGCGCCCGCCCAATTCTGCTCGACGAGGACGTCGTGCGCCTTGGAAAGGGCGATCAGCCGCTGGGTGAAGTCCTCCCGGATGGCCGAATTCAGGCCTGACGCCCGCAGCGTCTGTTCGGCGATCGACTGGACCGTCACGAGCGTATTCTTGATCCGGTGGTTCAGTTCGTGAAGCAGCAGAACACGCTGCTCTTCGGCAAGCCGTGTCGCGGTCTCGTCTCGCATGATCTTGACCAGACCGGTCACCTCCGCAGCCTCCAGGCGCATGGTGACGCCATTGCCCCAGAAGCGCTCGCCGTTCTTGCGCACGTGCCAGCGGCTGTCCTCGGCGCGGCCTTCTCGGAGCGCCTTCTCCATCTCCATCCGGTGCGCCCCGGCCGCGGCGTCTGGCGGGGTGAAGATCGTGGCGATATCCATCCCCACGGCGTCGGCCGCGCTGAAGCCTAGGATGCGCTCCGCCCCCGGGCTCCAGCTGGTGACCCGGCCTTCAAGATCGAGGGTGCAGATCGCGTAATCCAGCGCGTTGTCGATGATCTGCGCCGCCAGGCGCGGGTCATACATCGACGGACCCTGTCCTTGGTCGTCAGCCATGCTTGCGAGAACGCCGCTCGGATCGCTTGGTATCCGCACCGCTTGCCGCGCTAGTGTGGGCCGCGAGTACAAGGAGCGGCGAAATGGCGGGTCCCGACCCCTTCGAACACGAGTGGCGGCTGATCCGGGTGAGCCGGCGCAACGCCGTGGCGGAGGTGGCCCTCGCCCGGCCCGAGGCCCGAAACGCGCTCAGCGTCGAGCTGATCGAGGAGCTGACTGAGGTCGCCCGGATGCTGCGGCTGCGCACCGACGTGCACGCGGTGATCCTCACCGGGACCGACAGCTTCTTCTCGGCCGGGGCGGACCTGCGCGAGCGCACGAAGCGGCTCGACGCCGACGGCCTGCTGGAAGCCCGGCGGCTGGTGATGGGCGGGCCAGACATGTGCAAGGCCTGGGACGAGATCGAGGCGGTGACCATCGCCGCCATCGAGGGCTTCTGCATCGGCGGGGCCGCGGCGCTGGCGGTCAGCTGCGACTTCCGGGTGATGGCCCGCTCGGCCAGCCTGCGCCTGCCGGAGGTGCCGCTGGGCATGAACATGAGCTGGCGGGTGCTGCCCCGCATCGTCTCGCTGATGGGGCCAGCCAAGGCCAAGCGGTTCGTGATGTTCGGCGAGGCCTTGGACGGGCCGGCCTGCCTCGACCAGGGCCTGGCCGACGAGGTGGTGGAGGACGGCGGGGCGCTCGCCGCCGCCCGCGCGTGGGCGGAGCGCGTCGTCGCCCTGCCGCCGGTGTCGGTGCGCATGACCAAGGAGGCGATCAACGCCATCGCGGGCGCCACCGCCTGGTCCTCCATCTACATGGACCGCGACCAGTACCTGCTGACCAGCCGCTCGGACGACTACCGCGAGGGCATCCTGGCGTTCCGCGAGAAGCGCAAGCCGAGGTTCACGGGCCGATAGACCTCTCCCCGGCGCAGCGGGGGGGAGAGGTCTTCAAAGCCCCAGTCGCGCCGCCGCCTCCTCGCCGATCGCCAGCGACGAGGTCAGGCCCGGGCTCTCGATGCCGAACAGGGCGGCCAGGCCGGCGATCCCGTGCACGTCCGCGCCGTCGATGCGGAAGTCGGGCTGGGGCTCGCCGGGGCCGTGGATTTTGGGGCGGATGCCGGCATAGTCGGGCGCCAGCGCGCCATCCGGCAGGTTGGGCCAGAACTTGCGGATATAGCTGTAGAAGCCCTCCGCCGCGTCCGGCTCGACCAAGTAGTTCTCTTCTTCGACATAGACGAGGTCAGGCCCGAACACCGCCTGGCCGCCGAGGTCGCGGCGGTAGTGGGTGCCCAGGGCGCCTGGGATCGGCGGCGGGTAGATCAGCCGTGCGAACGGCGCCTTGCCCTGCAGGCGGAAGTATCGGCCTTTGCCCAGGTGACGCGGCGGGATCGTCTGCGCCGGGAAGCCTTCGATCCGGGCGGCGACGCCCTGCGCGGCCAAGCCCGGCGCGGTCACCAGGTAGCGGACGCTCAGCGTCGCCGGCTCCGCCCCCCCGGCGCGCACCGAGAATCCGCCGCCCTCCAGCGGTGTGGCCGCCTCGAACGGGGTGGAGAGCACCACCGCCCCGCCGGCCGCCTCGATCTCACCCTGCAGGGCCAGCATATAGCCGTGGCTGTCGAACACGCCGCTCTCGGGAGAGAGCAGCGCCATCTCGCAGCGGAGCTCCGGCTCCAGGGCCAGCGCCTCGGCGCGGGTCAGCTCGACCATCCCCTCCACGTCATTGGTCCTGGCCTGCTCCAGCACCGCCGCGACCCGCTCGCCCTCGTCGGCGTTGGTCGCCACCACCAGCTTTCCGCAGCGGTCAAAGGCGACATTGTGGCTCTCCAGGAAGGCGTAAAGCCGTCGCCGGCCGGCGACGCACAACCGCGCCTTCAGCGAGCCGGTCGCGTAGTAGAGGCCCCCGTGGATCACCTCGGAATTGCGCGAGGAGACGCCTTGGCCGATGGCCGCGTCCTGCTCCAGCACCACGACGGTGAGGCCCCTCTGGCTCAGCGCAAAGCCGCACGCCAGGCCGACCGCCCCGGCCCCAACCACCAGGGCGTCGAAATCATATTCGCTCATCGGATTGCGGCTTAGACCAGCTTCCGCCCTGCGCCTAGCGGGCGAAGATCAGCCGCACCGATTCCCTGTAGAGCAGGAGCTGGCGGGCGACGCAGTCGCTGTCTTGCAGAGCCTTGGCGAAGGTCACGCCGCCGGAGGAGAGGGTCAGCACCGCGTCGGCCATCGCCGTCAGGTCCACCTCGCGCTTCGGCGGGTAAGCCTTGGCGATCTCCTCCAGCCAGGCCTGGAACCGCCCGCGCCAGGCCAGAATGCCTTCGGCGTTCATGCGGACGACGTCGCGGTCGAACGACTGGTTCTGGCTGGTGACCGCCGCGATGAAGCAGCCCGGCATGTTGGTCAGGTGGTCCCGCATGTCGTCGGCATACAGCTTCAGGAAGATCAGGAAGCTGTGCAGCGGGTCGTCGCTGAGCGCCCGGGCGCGCTCCGTGAGGTCGTCAAGATAGCCGCGGTTGTTGGCCGCGTAGCGCTCGAACAGCTGCCGGGCGAGGTCGTTCTTGTCCTTGAAGTGGTAGAAGAAGCCGGACTTGGTGATGCCGGCCGCCTCCACCAGCTCCTCGATCGAGGTGGCGGCGAAGCCCTTCCGGATCACCGCCTCGTAGGTCAGGTCCAGCAGGCGCTCGCGCGTGCGCTCGCCTTTGGAGCGCGGCTCGGACTGCACCGGCGGTACAGTTTTCGTCGCGACGTCAGTCGGCATCGGCCCCGTTCCGATCGATGGATGAGCCGCAAGTATCTCAGAGAACAGCGGAATCGGAAACGGCGGAAAAGAGACCGCGCGATCACTAGAGGCTGATCCGACAAGGACGTACCCCTCTGCGCCCCAACAGAGGAGATAAACCATGCATCGGAGAGACATTTCCGGGTTGATCGTTTCGGGCGCCAGCGCCGCGGCCGTCGACGCCTACAACGCGGCGGTGGACTGCTTCCACTGCTACGCCGGCCCGGCGCCGGAGCTGATCGAGCGGGCCATCGCCGACAGCCCGGGCTTCACCATGGCCCATGTGCTGAAGGCCTGGATGAACCTCGTCGGCGCGCCGCCGGAGGCTCAGGTCGAAGGCTTCTCAGCCTTTCAGACCGCGATGGCCCTCGAAGGCGACGACCGCGAACGGGGCCATGTGGCGGCCCTCGCAGCCCTGGTCAGCGGCGAGATCCAGAGCGCCAGCCGCATCCTGGAGGACGTGGCCATCGCCCATCCGCGCGATGCGCTGGCGCTGCACTTCGGCCAGCTGTGCGACTACTTCACCGGCGACGCGCGGATGATGCGCGACCGGATCGCCCGGGCCCTGCCCTTCTGGTCGGAGAGCCAGCCCGACTACCACGCCGTGCTCGGCTTCGCCGCGTTCGGCCTGGAGGAGGCCGGCTACTACGCCCGGGCGGAGGCGATGGGCCGCAAGGCTGTGGAGCTGAAGCCGCGCAACGGCTGGGCCCGGCACGCTGTCGCCCACGTGCTGGAGATGCAGGACCGCCGCGCCGACGGGATCGCCTTCATGCGCGAGGACATCCCGAGCTGGACCGAGGAGAGCTTCTTCCAGGTCCACAACTGGTGGCACCTGGGCCTCTTCCACCTGGGTCTCGGCGACGTCCAGGAGGTGCTGAACCTCTGGGACGGGCCGATCTACGGCGAGCCGTCGCAGGTGCTGATGGACATGGTCGACGCCTCGGCCATGCTCTGGCGGCTCAACCTGGCCGGCGGCGACGTGGGCGCCCGCTGGACCAAGATCGCCGACGTCTACGAGGCCAAGGCCGCCTTTGGCGGGTCGGCCTTCGACGACGCCCACGCCGCCATGGCCTTCGTCGGCACCGGCCGGCGTGACAGCCTCGAGGCGGTTCTGGCGGCGCAGAAGGTGGCGATGGACGGCCCGGGCGACAACGCCGAGGCGGCCCGCGTCGTCGGCCTGCCGCTGATCCAGGGCATCCAGGCCTACGGCCAGGGCGACTGGCGCGTGTGCGTCGAGAAGCTGCGCGAGGTGCGAAACCGGGCCTGGCGGTTCGGCGGCAGCAACGCCCAGCGCGACCTGATCGACATCACCCTGATCGAGGCTGCCCGCCGGGCCGGTGAGATCAGCCTGGAGCGCGCCCTGCTGGCCGAACGCGCCGCCGCCAAGCCGGACGTTCCCGGCGAAGGCCGCGTGCTCAGCCGTGCGGCTTGACGCCAGCCTCCTCCCCGAGCGTCAGCCCAGGCCGGGCCGGAGCCGTAAGGTTCCGGCCCGGCTCTCTCCGGGAGGACAGGCGATCGCCGCCCTCGTGGCGGCGGGGCTGATGGCGTCGACCCTGCTGATCGGCGGGCCAGAATCCGGGCCGCCGCCGCCCGGTCCTGCCGCCTCGATCGATCCCCACTGCCGGTCCGGCGTCTAGTGCGCCGGGCCGGCTTCCTTATGGATTTGCCCCCCGCATTTTCGTGCTTGATAATTCGATGCTTCTGGAATATTCGATATTCAACACGAAAGGAGCTGCCCATGAAACGCCTGCACCTGCACGTCGCCGTCGAGGACCTCGGCCAGTCGATCCGCTTCTACGAGACCCTGTTCGGCGCCCCGCCGAGCGTGTTGAAGCCCGACTACGCCAAGTGGATGCTCGAGGATCCGCGCGTAAACCTGGCCATCTCGCAGCGCGGCGGCGTCTCGTTCGGTGTCGACCACGTCGGCGTCCAGACCGATACGTCCGAGGAGCTGGCCGAGCTTTCGGCGCGGCTAAAGGCGGCGGGCGCCACGACCTTCGACGAGGCCGGCGCCAACTGCTGCTACGCCAGGAGCGACAAGACCTGGGTCGCCGACCCGTCGGGCCTGAAGTGGGAGACCTTCCACACCTTCGGCGAGATCACGACCTACGGCGAGGACGTCGGCCCCGACCTGAATGCGGCTCCCGCCGCCTCGGCCTGCTGCGGCGCGCCGGCGGCCGAGCCTGCGCCTGCCAAGTCCTGCGGCTGCGCCGCCGCCTGAAATGCGCGATTGGCGGCGCTCACCTGGCATCCTAAGTTCCGGAACCATGGAAACATCGAGCGCCGTCTCCGCCCTCTCCGCCCTGGCCCACCCGGGGCGGCTGGAGGTCTACCGCCTGCTCGTGAGGGCGGGCGACGCCGGCATGGCCGCCGGTGAAGTCGCGCGCGCCACAGGCTCCCTGCCCAACACCCTGTCGGCCAACCTCAACATCCTCTCGGGCGCGGGCCTGGTCCGCTCCCGGCGCGAGGGCCGCTCGATCATCTACACCGCCGCCTACGACCGGATGCGCGACCTCCTGGGCTTTCTCATGGAGGACTGCTGCAGCGGAAATCCGGAGATCTGCGGTCCCGTGGCCGAGATGGCCGCCCGCGCCTGCAAAGCCTGCTGAAGCCTTGAGCGACGAAGCCAGCCTCGAGCCGCCCCTCGAGCCCGTCAGCCGGTCCCGGCGGCTCGTCGCCGAGGCGCTGGGCACGGCGATGCTGCTCGCCGTCGTCGTGGGCTCCGGCATCATGGGCGAGCGGCTGGCCGGGGGGAACGAGGCCGTCGCCCTGCTCGCCAACACGCTGGCCACCGGCGCCGGGCTGACCGTCCTGATCGTCGTCTTCGGTCCGCTCTCGGGCGCCCACTTCAATCCGGCGGTGACCCTGGTGTTCGCCCTGCGTAGGGAGATCGGCGCCGGGCTGGCGGCCGCCTACGCCCTGGCCCAGGCGGTCGGCGGGATCGCCGGCGTCTGGGCGGCGCACGCGATGTTCGCCGAGCCGGTGTGGCAGATGTCGGCCAAGCTGCGCGCCGGGCCGTCCCAGGTGTTCTCGGAAGCCGTGGCGACCTTCGGGCTGATCGTCACGATACTCGGCTGCGTGCGGCTGCGGCCGGCGTTCACGCCCATGGCGGTCGGGCTCTACATCACCGCCGCCTATTGGTTCGCCGCCTCGACCTCGTTCGCCAATCCGGCGGTCACCCTGGCGCGGAGCCTCTCGGACACCTTCGCCGGCATCGCGCCGGCCTCCGCGCCGGGCTTCGTGGCCGGCCAGCTCGCCGGCGCCCTCATCGCAGCCGGGCTGATGGCGTGGCTGCTGCCTACTCGACGGGCCTAGCCCGGTAGGCCTCCAGGTCGAGCTCGTCCTCCCACTTGGCGACGGTCACGGCGACGGCGAGGTCGGAGGTGTTGTTCGCGACGGTCCGGGTCATGTCAAGCAGCCGGTCGAAGGGCAGCACGAAGCCCACGACGAGGGCAGTCTGCTCGGCGCTGATCCCGATCGAGCTCAGCACCGCCGCCAGCATGAACAGCGACGCCGATGGGATCGGCGCCGTGCCCACCGCGACCAGCACCGTCGTCAGGCCGGCCAGCAGGTACTGCGTGAAGGTCAGGTCGACGCCGAACGCCTGGACCGCGAACATGGTCAGAAGGCCGATGTAGAGGGCGGTGCCATCCATCGAGACGGTGGTGCCGATCGGCAGCGCGGTCGAGGCCACCGTGTGGGAGACCCCGAGGTTCTTCTCCGCCACCCGCATCGATACCGGCAGGGTCGCGGCCGACGAGGAGGTGGAGAAGGCCACGAGCACCGCGTCCCAGATATCGCGGAAGAAGGGCCAGGCGGGCAGCCGCGCGACGAGCCGGATCAGCCCGCCGTGCACCACCAGCACCTGGAGCAGGCAGCCGAGCACCAGGGCGACGGCCAGGTAGAAGACGTGGACGAACACGCTGACGCCTTGCGTCCCCGCCACCCAGGCGATCAGCGCGAAGACGCCGAACGGGGCGACCTCCATCACCACGCGGACGATGAACAGCATCACCTCGACGCCCGCGTCGAACACCTTGCGCAGCGGATCGCCCTTCTCGCCGATGGCCAGGATCGCGACGCCCACCATGATCGCGAAGAAAATCACCGCCAGGATGTCGCCATTGGCCAGCGCCTCGACAGGATTGAGCGGCACTATGCCCATCAGCTGCTCGGCCACGGTCGGCGGTTCGGCCAGCACGTGCGGCTTGACGCCTTCGAACACCACCCCGCGGCCGACGCCGATCAGAGCGCCCAGCGACTGGCCGACGATCACCGCCACCACCGTGGTGCAGAGGTAGAGGAACAACGTCTTACCGCCGATGGAGCCGAGGCGGCGCGGGTCGCCCATGCCGGTGACGCCCGCAACGATCGAGACGAACACCAGCGGCACCACCACCATCCGGATCAGCCGAATGAACAGGTCCCCGACCCACTTGATGGACTCGGCCGCCTCGCCCAGCAGCGCGCCGGCGATGGCGCCCAGCACCAGCGCGCCGAAGATCCGCTTCCACAGCACCACGTCGAACCAGTAGCGCTGAAGGACGCTGCGGGCCGGCGGGGCGGCGGTCTCGTCTGTAGGCGTGGCCATGGGCGTCCTTCGGTGGTTCAGGCGAGCCTAGGGGCAAGCACGGCCATGCGTCGAGCCCCACCCCCGCTCATCCCGGCGAAAGCCGGGATGAAGCCAAGTCTCAGCCTACCGGCGCCCCTGTCTGGGCCCCGGCTTTCGCCGGGGTGAGCGGAGTTGTTTGCACCCGCTCCCACTCGGCCCACAGTTTCGCCTCTTCGGCCGCGGCGGCTTCGATGGCGGCGGCCTTGATGTGGCCGAAGCCGCGGATCTGCTGCGGCAGGGCGGCGAGCTTCAGGGCGGCGGCGCGGCGTTCCGGCGACAGCCCCTCGAGCAGGCGGTCGAGGCTCGCCTCGTAGCGGCCGATCAGGGCCCGCTCGGTGCGCCGCTCCTCGGTGTACCCGAAGGGATCGAGGGGCGTGCCGCGCAGCCGCTTGAACGTTGAGAGGACCGGGAAGGCGCCGCCGAGCATCCAGCCGCCGAACGCCAGCTTCCGCGGCCGGCCTTCCTTGTCCTTGGGCGCCAGCATCGGCGGCGACAGCCAGACCTTGTTCTTGCCGCCCTGGAACGTCTCGCCGCGATAGGCGGCGAAGCGGCCGTCGGTGTAGAGCCGCGCCACCTCGTACTCGTCCTTATAGGCCATCAGCTTGTAGAGGCTGAGGGCGGCGGCCCGGGTCAGGTCGTCGTCGCCGGCGGCGCGAACACGGGCGATCCGGTCCAGATAGCGTCGGGCGTAGGCTTTGTCCTGGTAGGCCTCGAGCTCGGCCGCGCGGTGGGCGATCAGCTCGTCGAGCGCCATGGTCTCGGGCGTCGGGACGTCGGCCTCGCGCTGGCCGCGGCTGGTCGGATCATGTGCGGCCATGCGGCCGATCTCGAAGGCCTGCAGGTTGGCTTCCGTTTCCACCCCGTTCAGCCGGATGGCCCGGTAGAGGGCGCGGCTGGAGACCGGGATCACCCCCTTCTGCCAGGCGAACCCCAACATGATCATGTTGCCGAAGATGGCGTCGCCCAGCTTGGTCTCGGCCAGGGTCTGGGCGGGGCAGGCGTCGAAGCTCTTGGCGGCGGCCGCCACCCGGCGGGCGAAGGCGGCCGCGTCGTAGCGCACGTCTCGGTCGGTGACGAAGTCAGCGGTGGGCGCGATGTCCGCATCGCCCACCGCCACCGTGCGGTCCTTGGCGTAGAGGGCCAGCGCGTCCGCCCCGGCCGCCACCATCATGTCGCAGGCGATCAGCACGTGGGCGCTGGCGGCCGGCACGCGGCCGCCGATCGGCGTCTCCTCGGTTTCACCGATGCGCACGTGGGAGAAGACCGCCCCGCCCTTCTGGGCCAGGCCCGTCATGTCCACCACGCTGGCCGAGCGCCCGTCCACGTGGGCGGCCATGGCCAGGATGGAGGCG
>NZ_DATAGM010000412.1:0-6190 GCF_036263695.1 Phenylobacterium sp. | reverse complement strand
CCAGTTCATCATCTTGGTCAGGCGGGCGTTGTCCTCGGGCGACATGGCGTTGCGGAACTGCGGGAAGATCTCGTCCTCTTCCTCGCGGATGTGGTGCTGCAGCTCCTGATGGAATTCGCGGGCCCGCAGCAGCCACTGCGGGTCGGACGAGGAAATCCGGCGCAGGTCGTAGATGAAGGTCTTGATCTTGGCGTGGTCCTCGGTGAGGTGGCGCGAGGTGTCGGCCCGGGCGCCTTCCATCAGCGCCGGATAGATCACGTTCTCTTCCTCGATGGCGTGCTTGGAGAGGGCGTATGCGATCTTGGTCAGCAGCATCTCGCGCTTCACCACCTGTGACTCGTCGGTCTTCAGCAGCTGATCGAAGAGGCCCTCAACGAGCCGGTGTTCGGCGGTGAGCGCCTCGACCCAGTCGCCGGCCATCACCGACGGGGCCTGCATCACCGCCTTGCGGGCGTGCGGCAGGGCCAGCCCCGCGACGAAGCCGAGCGCGGCGCCGGCGGCCATCCGGCCGAAATTACCGCCTTGAGCCATGTTGTTCATCTGGTCATCTCCCGTTGGGGTGTCGGGCGGACAACCCGCATCGCGGAGCGATGTTCCGGCGGCTGACAAAAGGCGAAGCCCCTTGCGGAGAGAGGCGAGAGCGCCCTAATCGGCGCCATGCCGGGACGCGTCCAAGCCAAGATCTGCGGGGTCACCACGCCCGAGAGCGTGCGCGCCGCGCTGGAGGGAGGCGCCGAGTACCTGGGGTTCGTGTTCTTCCCGGCCTCTCCGCGGGCGCTGAAGATGGGCGATGCGGCGCGGCTGGCCGAGCCGCTGCGGGGAAAGGCCAAGATCGTCGCCCTGACGGTGGATCCCAGCGACGCCCTGGTGGACGAGATCCGCGAGGGGCTCGCCCCCGACCTGATCCAGCTGCACGGCAAGGAGAGCCCCAGCCGCGCCCGCGAGGTCGGCCAGCGGGCCGGCGCCGAGGTGATCAAGGTGCTGTCGGTCTCGGAGTCCCGCGACATCGATGCGGCCGGCCAGTACGAGGGCGCGGCTCATCACCTGATGTTCGACGCCAAGGCGCCGAAGGACTCGGACCGGCCGGGCGGCCACGGCTCGCCCTTCGACTGGACGCTGCTGGCCGGACGCCGCTTCGCCCGCCCCTGGTTCCTGGCCGGGGGGCTGGATCCCTGGAATGTGGCCGACGCCGTGCGCCTCTCCGGCGCGCCGGTGGTGGACGTTTCCTCTGGCGTGGAGCGCGGACCCGGACTAAAGGACCCCGCTTTGATCGCCGCGTTCCTCGACGCCGTCCGAAAAACCTGAGCCCTTTGAACGTCCCCGCCAAACCCAACGACTACACGGCCTATCCGGACGCGGCCGGCCGCTTCGGCCGGTTCGGCGGGCGCTACATGCCCGAGACGCTGA
The DNA here is from genome assembly GCF_036263695.1 of Phenylobacterium sp. Classification (GTDB taxonomy): domain Bacteria; phylum Pseudomonadota; class Alphaproteobacteria; order Caulobacterales; family Caulobacteraceae; genus Phenylobacterium. Next base: position 4,783 of record NZ_DATAGM010000412.1, on the reverse strand, counting down.
TGCCCCTGGTCCATGACCTGGACGCGGCCTACAGCGCGGCCAAGGCGGACGAGGGCTTCCAGGCCGAGCTCGGCGGGCTGCTGCGGCAGTACGCCGGCCGGCCCTCGCCGCTCTATTTCGCCGAGCGGCTGTCGGAGCGCTTCGGTGCTCGCGTCTACCTGAAGCGCGAGGAGCTGAACCACACCGGCTCGCACAAGATCAACAACTGCCTCGGCCAGATCCTGCTGGCCATGCGGATGGGCAAGACCCGGATCATCGCCGAGACCGGCGCCGGCCAGCATGGCGTCGCCACCGCCACGGTCTGCGCCCGCTTCGGCCTCAAGTGCGTCGTCTACATGGGCGCGGTGGACGTGGAGCGGCAGAAGCCCAACGTCTTCCGGATGAACCTCCTGGGCGCCGAGGTGCGGCCGGTGCACTCGGGCTCGGCGACGCTGAAGGACGCCATGAACGAGGCCCTGCGCGACTGGGTCACCAACGTCCACGACACCTACTACCTGATCGGTTCGGCGGCGGGCCCGCACCCCTATCCGGCCATGGTCCGCGACTTCCAGAAGGTGATCGGCGAAGAGGTGCGTGAGCAGTGCCTGGCGGCCGAGGGCCGGCTGCCGGACGCCGTGGTCGCCTGCGTCGGCGGCGGCTCGAACGCCATCGGCCTGTTCTATCCGTTCCTGAACGACGACGTGAAGATCTTCGGCGTCGAGGCGGCGGGCGAGGGCGTCGACACCGATAGGCACGCGGCGGCGATCAACGGCGGCCGCCCGGGCGTCCTGCACGGCAACATGACCTACCTGCTGCAGAACCCGGAGGGCCAGATCACCGAGGCCCACTCGATCTCGGCGGGCCTGGACTACCCCGGGATCGGGCCCGAGCACGCCTTCCTGCACGAAGTCGGGCGCGCCAAGTACCTGACGGCCACCGACGCCGAGGCGCTGGCCGCCTTTCAGCTCTGCGCCGAGCTCGAAGGCATTCTTCCGGCGATCGAGTCCTCGCACGCGCTGGCCCGCCTGCCGGAGGTCTGCGCCGAGGTTGGCAAGCACGGCATTGTGGTGCTGAACCTGTCGGGCCGGGGCGACAAGGATGTGGCGACGGTCGCCGCGCATCTGGGGCGGCAGATTTGAGCAGAGAGCGGATCGAAGCCCGCTTCGCGGCGCTGAAGGCGGAAGGCCGCGCGGCCTTCGTCGCCTATGTGATGGCCGGCGACCCGGACGCGCAGACCTCGCTGGAGATCCTCAAGGGCCTGCCCGGCGCCGGCGCGGACCTGATTGAGCTGGGCTTTCCCTTCTCCGATCCGGTCGCCGAGGGGCCGCCCATCCAGCGCGCCGCCCAGCGGGCGCTCGCGGCCGGCATGACGCTCGAGGGCACTTTGCAGATCGTCCGCGACTTCCGGCTGGGCGACCAGACGACGCCGCTGATCCTGATGGGCTACCTCAACCTGATCGTCAGCCTGGGCTTCGGCGAGTTCGCCGCTGCGGCCGCCGACGCCGGCGTGGACGGCGTGATCGTCGTCGACTGCCCGGCCGAGGAGGCCGACCCGCTCGCCGATGCGCTCGACGCCGTCGGCCTGTCGCTGATCTTCCTGACCACGCCGACCACCGACGAGAAGCGCCTGCCGGTGGTGCTGAGGCGCGCCTCGGGCTTCGTCTACTACGTGTCCGTGGCCGGGGTGACCGGGGTGAAGGAGGCCGACGAGGCCGTCGTCGCCCCAGAAGTCGCCCGCATCCGAGCCGCCAGCGGAATGCCCGTTGCGGTGGGTTTCGGCATCCGCACGCCTGAGCGGGCGGCGGCGATCGCCCGCATCGCCGACGGCTCCGTGGTCGGCTCGGCCTTGGTGGACGAGATCGCCGAGGGCCTGGCCGTCAACGAAAGCGTGACAACAAGGGTGCTTTCAAAAGCGGAAACCTTGTCTAAGGCTGTGCGCTTCGCGCGAGTCGGAGTTGCGGTGTGAACCATGGCGATGGCTGAGCAACGAAACGACAAGCCGGGCCGGCCCCCCCAGGCCCCGAGGGAACGGGTCGGCTGGCTGGCCCGCATCGCGCCCGGGGTCCGCAACGCCTTCGCCAAGCGCGAAACGCCCGAGAACCTCTGGGTCAAATGCCCTGACACGGGCGAGATGATCTATCGGCCCGACCTGGAGGCGGCCCAGTGGGTCACCCCGGCCGGCAGCCACATGCGCATCGGCGCGGCGCTGCGCCTGAAGTACACCTTCGACGACGGGCAGTACGAGAAGATCGCCGCGCCCCACGCGCCGGAAGATCCGCTGAAGTTCCCCGACGAGCGGCCCTACGCCGAGCGGCTTAAAACCGCGCGCAAGGCCACCGGCGAATACGACTGCATGTCCATCGCCTTCGGCAAGATCCAGGGCCAGCCGACGCTGGTGGTGGTCCAGGACTTCGCCTTCATGGGGGGGTCTCTGAGCTCCGCCGCCGGCGAGGCCTTCATCAAGGCCGCCCACGAGGCCATCGCCCGCGACGTCCCACTGGTGATATTCACCGCCTCCGGTGGAGCGCGGATGCAGGAAGGGACCCTGTCCCTCATGCAGATGGCCCGCACCACGCTGGCGGTAAACGAGGTCAAGGCCAAGGGCCTGCCCTACATCGTGGTCCACACCGACCCGACGACGGGCGGGGTGATCGCCTCCTACGCCATGCTGGGCGACGTCCACCTGGCCGAGCCCAACGCCACCATCGGTTTCGCGGGCCGCCGGGTGATCGAGCAGACCATCCGCGAGACCCTGCCGCCGGGCTTCCAGCGCGCGGAGTTCATGCTGGAGCGGGGCCAGGTCGACAAGGTCGTCCGCCGCCCGGAGATCCCCCAGACTCTCGGCTCGATCCTCTCCACCCTGATGATGGGGCGTTCGCGTTCCAAGGCCGCCTAGTCTGCGCTAAGGCGGCAGTCCCCCTCCCCAGAGGGGGCGGAGAGCCCAACCATGTATGACGAAATCCGCGCCTTCGATGCGCTGATCGCGCGGCTGCGCGAGCGCTTCCCGAGCCTGATCGATCTGTCCACCAGCCGCATCGAGCGGCTGCTGGGCGAGCTCGGCCGGCCGCAGGACAAGCTGCCGCCGGTGATCCACGTGGCCGGCACCAACGGCAAGGGCTCCACAACCGCCAATCTGCGCGCCATCGCCGAGGCCGCGGGCCTGCGCGCCCACGTGCTGACCTCGCCGCACCTGGTCCGGTTCGCAGAGCGTATCCGCCTGGCCGGCCAGCTGATCAGCGAGGCCGAGCTGCGGGCGCTGATCGAACGGATGATCGCCGCCAACGCCGACCAGCCGATCAGCTTTAACGAGATGCTGACCGCCATGGCCATCGTCGCCTTCGCGGGCGAGCCGGCCGATGTAGCCGTGATAGAGGTGGGCCTGGGCGGCCGCTTCGATTCCACCAACGTCTTCGAGGCGCCCCAGGTCAGCGTCATCACGCCGGTGGACTACGATCACCTGGAGATGCTGGGGCCGGAGCTGTCCAAGATCGCCTGGGAGAAGGCCGGGATCATCAAGGCCGGCCGGCCGGTGGTGGTCGCCCGGCAGATGGAGGAGGCGCTCGAGGTCATCGAGGCCGAGGCGGCCGAGTTGGGCTCGGATCTGCTGCTGATGGGCCGCGACTTCGACGCCTGGGAAGAGCGGGGCCGGCTGCTGGTGCAGACCCCTGACCGGCTGCTTGACCTGCCGGCCCCGAGCCTTCCCGGGACCTACCAGTTCGAGAACGCCGGGGTGGCGGTGATGGCCGCCCTGACCTGGGGCGATCCGCGCATAGACGAGGACGCCCTGGCGCGCGGCGTCAGCTCCGCAGTCTGGCCGGCGAGGTTCCAGCGCCTGACCGCCGGCCCGCTCGGCGAACTCGCCAAGGCCCGGGGCGCCGACCTGTGGCTCGACGGCGGCCACAACCCGCACGCCGGCCGGGCGCTGGCGGAGACCTGCCGGCGGATGCTGGCCCGCGACGGCCGCCCGCTGGCGCTGATCGCGGCCATGTACGCCCGCAAGGACGCCCAGGGCTTCTTCGCCCCCTTCGCCGACCTGGAGCCGCAGGTCTTCACGACGGTGTTCGAGTCCGCCAACGCCTCGCCGGCCGAGACCTTGGCGGAGGCCGCCCGCGAGGTGGGCCTGCCCGCCGAAACGGCCCCCGATGTGGTCGAAGCGGTGAAGAAGGCCCTCGCCCTGCCCGGCCCCGCCCCGCACATCCTCATCTGCGGCGGCCTCCACTTCGCCGGCGAGGTGCTGGCGATGAGCCCCGAGACCTGGCCCACATGACCCCGCTCATCCCGGCGGAAGCCGGAATCCAGGCTGAGCCTGTGTCTGCGGAGCGGCGGGATGGGCCCCGGCTTTCGCCGGGGTGAGCGGTTGAGATTAAGCCAGCCCGAGCGTCGAGCGGTACTGCTCGTGCACCAGGTCGTGGTACTCGGGGTGCTTCTGGATGTAGCCGGCAACGAAGGGGCAGGTGGGCATCACCTTCTGGCCTTCAGCCCTCGCCCAGTCGAGCGCAGCGCGGACGATCTTGCTGCCCACGCCCTTGCCTTCGAAGGCCTGCGGAACCTCGGTGTGCGGGAACAGGATGCCGTTGGAGAGGCGGCGGTATTCGGCGAAGGCGACATCGTTTCCGACGCTGACCTCAAACCGGCCGTCCTCAGCGTTGTTCACCACCGTCAGGTCTTCGGTGCTCATGAGCCGCTCCGGAAGAGAAACGCCCCGGCCGATGGACCGGGGCGCTGAAACGCGAGGCTTAGGCGGCGCTCTGGACGCCGGATTCGGAGAGCCACTCCAAGATCTTATTCTTGGGCATGGCCCCGA
>NZ_DATAGM010000411.1:0-4789 GCF_036263695.1 Phenylobacterium sp. | reverse complement strand
GAGGGCAAGGAGTGGGTGATCAACGGCGAGAAGTGGTTCTCCACCAACGCCCGCTATTCCAAGCTGCTGGTCGTCTATGCGGTCACCGACCCAGACGCCAAGGATCCCTACAAGCGCACCTCGATCTTCCTGGTCCCCACCGACACCCCCGGGGTGGAGATCATCCGCAACGTCGCCGTCGGCGGCGGCGGCGAGATCGGCGGCGGGACGGAAGGCTACGTCCGCTACAACAACGTGCGGGTGCCCTATGACGCGCTGCTCGGCGAGCGGGGCGGGGCCTTCGTAATCGCCCAGGTCCGCCTGGGCGGCGGCCGGATCCACCACGCCATGCGCACCATCGGCTCGTGCCGCCACGCGCTGGACCTGATGTGCAAGCGGGCCGTCTCCCGCACCACCCGCGACGGCAAGCTGGCCGACCTGCAGATGGTGCAGGCCGACATCGCCGACAGCTGGATCGAGCTGGAGTCGTTCCGCCTGCTGGTGCTGCGCACCGCCTGGCTGATCGACAAGCACAAGGACTACAACAAGGTCCGCAAGGACATCGCCGCCGTGAAGGTCGCGATGCCGAAGGTCTACCACAACATCGCGACCCGGGCGGCCCACCTGCACGGCGCGCTCGGCGTCTCCAACGAGATGCCGTTCATGCACATGGTCACCAGCTCGCTGGTGATGGGCATCGCAGACGGGCCCACCGAGGTCCACAAGGTGACCGTCGCCAAGCAGATCCTGAAGGACTACCGGCCCGACAACGACCTGTTCCCGGCCTACCACATCCCGCGCCTGCGGGAGGAAGCCCGCGAGCGGTTCAAGGACCAGCTCGCCGAGCTGAAGGCCGCCTACGACGCCGAAGGCGGCCGCCGCGGCGCCCGGACGACGGAAACGGCCTAAGCGACTGAGGGGGTTCAAGCCCGCCGGCTCGGTGCGTGCGGACCCCCTCCACCGCCGTCGGCGTTCCCCTCCCCCTGTGGGGGAGGATCAACAGAGGGGCGGTCTGGCGACCGCCCCCTTTTTCTTTTAAGCCGTCTGGAGTTGCGTGGGAGGAAACAAGAATGAGCGATGTGCTGAGCGCGGAAGGCGACCAGGGCGAGGCGTCCGCCTGGCCGGTGATGTCCATCGCCGAAGCGCACCGCCAGCTGACCGCGCCCGGCGCCCGCTTCGAGATCGAGGAGAAGCTGATCCGCGGGGTTCCGACCAAGGTTTGGAAGAACGCCCCGCCGACCCTCCGGGACGTGTTCCTCAACGCGCGTGCCTTCAAGGACCGCGAGTTCCTGGTCTACGAGGACGATCGCGCCACCTACGAAGCCTTCGCTCGCGCTACGATCAAGCTGGCCCAGCAGCTGCAGGCCGACGGCGTAAATAAGGGCGACCGGGTCGCCGTCATCATGCGCAACCTGCCGGAATGGCCGGTCGCGTTCTTCGCCGGCATCCTCTGCGGGGCCATCGTCACCCCGCTGAACGCCTGGTGGACGGGACCTGAGCTGGAGTACGGCCTCGCCGATTCCGGAACCAAGGTGGTCATCGTCGACGACGAGCGGCTGGAGCGGATCGCCGAGCACCTGGACGCCTGCCCGGACCTGACGCGCGTCTACGTCTCGCGCCTGAAGGCCACGGCGTTCGATCCGCGCGTCGCGCGCCTGGAGGACGTCATCGGGCGGGTGAACAGCTGGAAGGACTTGCCCGACCTACCTCTGCCCGACGTCGAGCTCGGTCCGGAGGACGACGCGACCATCCTCTACACCTCCGGCACCACGGGGAAGCCGAAGGGCGCCCTGGGGACCCACCGCAACATGACCTCGAACATCGGCGCCGGCGGCATCTCGGCGGCGCGCAACTTCCTGCGGGCCGGCCAGCCGCTGCCGGAGAGCGACCCGCACAAGCTGCCCCAGCGCGTCACCCTGCTGGTGGTGCCGCTGTTCCACGCCACGGGCCTGTCGGCGACGCTGGGCCCCAGCATGAACGCCGGCGGCAAGCTGGTCTTCATGTACCGGTGGGAGGCCGAAAAGGCGATGCAGCTGATCGAGCGCGAGAAGGTCAACGCCACCGGCGGCGTGCCCACCATCGCCTGGCAGCTAATCGAGCATCCGGCCCGCGAGAAGTATGATCTGTCGTCCCTGCAGGCCGTGACCTACGGCGGCGCCCCCTCGGCGCCTGAGCTGGTGCGCAAAATCTCCGAGGTGTTCCCCGGCTCGGCGCCTGGCAACGGCTGGGGCATGACGGAGACGACCGCCACCTTCACCAGCCACATGGGCAAGGACTACGAGAACCGGCCCTCCAGCGCCGGCCCGGCCGCCCCCGTTGGCGAGATGAAGATCATGGACCCGGAAGGGGCCAGAGAGCTGCCGGCGGGCGAGGTCGGCGAGCTTTGGGTCAAGGGCCCGCAGGTCGTGAAAGGCTATTGGAACAAGCCGCAAGCCACCGCCGAGACCTTCAAGGACGGCTGGCTGCGCACCGGGGACCTGGCGCGGCTGGACGAGGAGGGCTTCCTCTACATCGTCGACCGGGCCAAGGACATGCTGATCCGGGGCGGCGAGAACATCTACTGCGTGGAGGTCGAGAACGCCCTCTACGAGCACCCGGACGTGATGGACGCGGCCATCGTCGGCGTCCCCCACCGCACGCTCGGCGAGGAGCCGGCGGCGGTGGTCCACCTGAAGCCCGGCGGGGCCGCCACCGAAGCCGATCTGCGCGCCTTTGTCCGCGAGCGGCTGGCCGCCTTCAAGGTCCCGGTGAAGGTCGCCTTCTGGCCCGAGCCGCTGCCGCGCAACGCCAATGGCAAGATCCTGAAGACCGAGCTCAAGAAGGTGTTCGAAGGACAGGCGGCATGAGCCGACCGCGCATCGTCGGCATCGGCGGGACGACGCGGCCGGGCTCGGGCACCGAGAAGGCGCTCGTGCAGTCGCTCGCTGTCACAGAGGCGGCCGGCGCCGAGACGCAGCTGTTCGGCGGCGAGTTCCTGGCGAGGCTTCCGGTCTATGCGCCGAGCGAGGCGCCGCCGACCGACGAGCAGCGGGCGCTGGCCGATGCGGTGCGCGGGGCGGACGGGGTGATCGTCGCCAGCCCCGGCTACCACGGCTCGATCTCGGGGTTGATCAAGAACGCCCTCGATTCCCTCGAGCTGCTGCGGGATGATCCCACGCCCTATTTCCAGGGCCGGCCGGTGGGCTGCATCATCACCGCCGACGGCTGGCAGGCGGCGGGCACCACTTTGATGGCGCTGCGCTCGATCATACATGCGTTGCGAGGCTGGCCGACCCCCTTCGGCGCTGCGCTGAATTCGACGACCAACCTCTTCGACGCCGAGGGCCGCTGCCGCGAGCCCAAGGACGCCTGGCAGCTCACCACGGTAGCCGACCAGGTGATGGAGTTCGCCAGGATGAGAGCCGCCACATGACCCGACCCAAGCTCGTGCCGACCCCGGGCGGGGGCTCCGGCGTGGACGAAGCCATCCACCAGGCCATCAGCCCCATCGAGGACATCGTCGAAGACGCCCGCAACGGGCGGCCCTTCATCCTCGTCGACGCCGAGGACCGGGAGAACGAGGGCGACGTCATCATCCCGGCCCAGTTCGCCACGCCCGACCAGATCAACTTCATGGCCAAGCACGCGCGCGGCCTGATCTGCCTGTCGATCACCGCCGAGCGGGCACGCCAGCTGCGCCTGCCGCCGATGTCCACCGACAACCAGTCCGGCCACGGCACCGCCTTCACCGTCTCCATCGAGGCGCGGGAAGGGGTGACGACGGGCATCTCCGCCCACGACCGCGCCCACACCATCGCTGTCGCCATCGACCCGACCAAGAACGCCGACGACGTGGTCACGCCCGGTCACGTGTTCCCGCTGGTGGCCAAGGACGGCGGCGTGCTGGTCCGCGCCGGCCACACCGAGGCGGCGGTCGACATCGCCCGCATGGCCGGCCTCAACCCGGCCGGCGTGATCTGCGAGATCATGAAGGACGACGGCTCGATGGCCCGGCTGCCGGACCTGGTGGCATTCGCCCAGCTGCACGGCCTGAAGATCGGCACCATCGCCGACCTGATCGCCTACCGCCGCCGCACCGAACGCCAGGTGGAGCGGGTGCTGGAGACGCCGTTCGACAGCGCCTACGGCGGCCGCTTCCGGATGGTGATCTACCGCAACATCCTCGACCGCACCGAGCATGTGGTCCTCACCAAGGGCAAGATCGAGGCCGAGCGGCCGACCCTGGTGCGCATGCACCGCGTCGACTTCGCCGCCGACATGCTGGGCCACGTGGAGGATCGGCGGGACTATGTGCCCCGCGCCCTGAAGGCGATCGCCGACTACGACGGCGCGGGCGTTGCGGTGTTCATCCGCGACTCCAACCCCGCCTGGCTCTCCGAACGCTACGGCCAGAACCAGACCGAGGCCGACCGCGGGGCCTCGATCCTGCGCGACTACGGCATCGGGGCGCAGATCCTGCTCGACCTCGGCGTCCGCGACATGGTGCTGCTGTCCAACAGCTCGACGCGCCTGCCCGGCTCCGGCGGCTACGGCCTGAAGATCGTCGGGCAGCGGCAGCTCTGACCTCCCTCCCTCTACCCTTTGCGGGAGAGGGGGACCGCAACCGACCCTCCGCGCCTCGCATTCCATCGGCGTGAGCGAACTTCGTATCGGCTGCTCGGGCTGGACCTACAAGGACTGGACCGGGCCCTTCTATCCGGCGGGCACCAAGGACCCTGTGCGGCTGGAGTACTATGCTGGCTGGTTCGATACCGCCGAGATCAACGCCAGCTTCTACCGCCTGCCCTCCGAGGCGGCGGTGAAGGGCTGG
>NZ_DATAGM010000410.1:0-16420 GCF_036263695.1 Phenylobacterium sp. | reverse complement strand
CCACGGTTCTCGTAGAACTTCCGCGCGCGAGAGTTCTTGTGGAAGGTCCAGAGCTGCCGTTCGCGCCCGTCGGCGATGACCCGGTCCAGTAGAGCCTGCCCAATCCCCTGGCCCTGGTGGTGCGGATGGACGAACAGGTGGCGGACCCAGTCATCGTTGAAGGCGATGTATCCTGCCACCTCGCCGGCGGCCTCGGCGACCCAGACTTGGTTCTCGTTCATCAGCTGCTCGCGGACGAATCGCTGGCCTTCCTGGCCCGCGTGCGCCGGCGGCATGAACGCCGCCAGCCGATGGATTGCGGCTATGGCGGGAGCGTCCTCACGTGTGGCCTGGCGCAGGTTCATGGCCCCCCCTACACCCCCACCACCACTGCCCCGATCGTCCGCAGTCGCGCCGTATCGCGGGCCGGCGGGGCCCCGAACAGCCGCGCGTATTCCCGCGAGAACTGAGACGGGCTCTCGTAGCCGACTTCGAACGCGGCGGCCTGGGCGTCGCGGGCTTCGCCGAGCATCAGGCGGCGGGCTTCCTGAAGGCGGATCTGCTTCTGGTACTGCAGGGGGCTCATGGCGGTGACCGCTTTGAAGTGCTGGTGCAGGGCCGAGGCGCTCATGCCGGCTTCGCGGGCCAGGGTCTCGATCCGGAACGGGCGATCGAAGTTGGCGCGGATCCAGGCGATGGCGCGGTTCACCTGGGACAGGCGGCTGTCGGGGGCGCCGATCTGGCGCACGATGCCGGCCTGGTCGCCGGTCAGCAGCCGGTAGTGGATCTCGCGGCGGACTAACGGCGCCAGCACCGCCGCGTCCTGCGGTCGCTCCAGCAGGCGCACGAGGCGGGCGACGGCGTCGGCCAGTTCGGGCGTGGTGCGGCCAAGGTGCAGGCCGCGGACGCTCTCGGCGCCCGGGGGCGGCGGCTGCTGCAGCATCAGCTCGCTGAGTAGCGCGGGGTCGAGGTCGACGCGGACGCACAGGTAGGGTTGCTCGGGCGTGGCCTCGACGACTTGGCCGGTGAGCGGCAGGTCGACGGATACGACCAGGTGGGTGGCCGGATCGTAGCGGTAGGTCTCCTCGGCCAGCATCACCACCTTGGCGCCTTGCGCGATCATGCACAGGGCCGCCTGATGGAGGGTCGGGACCTTGTCGGTCGGGCCGGCGGCGCGGATTAGCGCCAAGCCAGGAATGGGCATGTCGTGCATGCCATCCTGCGGCGCGTGGCGGGCGATGAGAGAGGCCAGATGCTCCATGGAGACTGCCTCCCACGCGCCCGCGCGTGGTGCAAGCGCGTCAGGCTAGGTCCTGGAGGATCAGGCAAGAACCGCGGAGGACCGTTCTAACGCCCGATCCTCCAGCGGGCGCATCTGTCTCCTCGCCAACAAGGAGACGGACATGACTGAAGTTGCGAACAAGGTGGTGCTGGTGACGGGCGCGAGCAGCGGCATCGGCGAGGCGACGGCGCGCGAGCTGGCCGCGGCCGGGGCCATCGTGGTGATCGGCGCCCGGCGGGTGGAGCGGCTCGAGGCGCTGAAGCGCGAGATCGAGGCGGCGGGCGGGACGGCGATGGCCAAGGGCCTGGACGTCACCTCGCGGGAGGACGTGAAGGCCTTCGTGAAGGCGGCGCGCGAGCGGTTCGGCCAGGTGGACGTGATCGTCAACAACGCCGGGGTGATGCCGCTGTCGCCGCTGGCGGCGCTGAAGGTCGACGAGTGGGACCAGATGATCGACGTCAACATCCGGGGCGTGCTGCACGGCATCGCCGCGGCGCTGCCGATCATGGAGGCCCAGGGCCACGGGCAGATCGTCAACATCGCCTCGACGGCCGGCCACCAGATCATCCGCTCGGCGGCGGTCTACTGCGCGACCAAGTTCGCCGTGCGGGTGATCTCCGAGGCCCTGCGCCAGGAGACCCACAAGGTGCGGGTGAGCGTGGTCTCGCCGGGCGTCACCGAGTCGGAGCTGGCGGACACAATCACCCACCCCGAGACGGCGGCCTTCATCGACGAGTACCGCAAGACGGCCATTCCGGCCGAGGCGATCGCCCGGGCGGTCCGCTTCGCCATCGAACAGCCGTCCGAGGTGGACGTCAACGAGATCATCGTGCGCCCCGCGGCGGCGACGGTCTGACCACGTTCGGGCGGCGGGGGCGGCGATGCCGCCCCCAGATCCGAGGGCCTGGTCCGCGCCATCCCCTTGCTGCGGCGCGGTAAGGCGCTACGCTGCTCCCTCCCAAAGGAGCCTTCCGAATGGCTGCCCAGCACGCGGCGTACTGAGCCCGGCGCCCTAAGCGGCCGCCTGACCCCTCGCGCCCGTCGGGCAGCGGGCGCTGCAACTCATTCGGGATTCTGACGATGGCCAAGCTTCACCACGGCGCGCCGGAGCTGCGCGCCTGGACCGCCCACGACGACCTCAACGACGTCCTTCACCGCTGGCTCGTCGGCCTGCACACGCGGCTGGGCGACAATCTCGTCGGCGCCTATCTGCACGGCTCGCTGGCGGTGGGCGACTTCGACGAGGCCAGCGACGTGGATTTCCTGGTCGTCCTGCGGGACGACATCCCAGCTGCGGAGATCGGCCCCGTCCACGACCTGCACCGGGATCTCTGCGCCCTGCCGAGCCGGTGGGCGCGGAACTTCGAGGGCTCGTACGCCCCGGCCTTGGCGCTGCGGCGGCTGTCCACCGAGCCGCGGGACCCGCCGGGCGAGCCGCGGCCGGACGGCGTGCGAGAGCCCGGCATGTGGCGGCCGGGGCCCCACGCCTATCCCTTCTGGTTCGTCAGCGAGGACGAAGCCCCGGTCCGGCGCGAGTACGACAACTGCCAGATGGTCCGCTGGGTGCTGCGCGACAAGGGGGTGCGCCTGGTCGGCCCGCCGGCGACGGAGTTGATCGACCCCGTCGGCGACGACGATGTGAGGGACGAGGCCGCGCAGATCCTGGTCGGCAACCTGGCGCGCCTCTCGCCGGACCTGGCCTGGTTCAGGAGCGCCTACGGCCAGGCCTCTGGCGTGCTGATCTGCGCCCGGGCCCTGGAGTCCCTCGCGACCGGTGAGGTCCGCTCCAAGCGCTCCGCGGTCGCGTTCGCGCAACGCCAGCTGAAGCCCCGCTGGGCGAAGCTGGTCGAGGCCGCGTTCACAGAGCGGGCTCGGAGCGTGGATCCGCAGGCCGACGGCCCTCCCGAGCCGCACGCGGTCGAGGAGACCCTGGCGTTCGGCCGCTGGGCCGCGGAGCAGGCGGCGCATCGCCTGGCCTAGGCGCCCGCCGGCGCCGGCGCGGCGGCGGGGCCGAACACCTGCCGCCAGCCGCGCAGGGTGTCCATGTACTCCCGCACGCGGCGAATGCGGCCGCCCTCGAGCTCAAAGACGAAGCAGTAGTCGTTCTCGTAGGGAGCGCCGCCGGGTAGGGTGGCGCGCGTCGTCTCCTCGACCACCACGCGGTTCTCGTCGGCGTGGATGGCGGTGAACTGCACTTGGGCGTCGCGCAGCAGCTCGCGGAAGCCCTCGGCCAGGAAGGCCGCGATGACCTCGCGGCCCACGATGTGATGGGTCATCTCGAGCGCCACGGCGGTGGCGTTGCCGGCCTGCGCGATCCACTCCGCATCGGGGGCGAAGCACCGGGCGATGGCTTCGGGGTCGCGGGTTGCGAAGGTCTTCCAGGCGTCCACGACCAGCGCCTTGCTGTCGGCGGGGCTCATTGCGGGGTCTCCTTGTTACGGAGGCCCATCACTATCGACAGGGCGCAGGGCGGGCTGGCGGTTTCCGGACCCGGTCGACGGGGCGGTCGAGGCCGCGCCTTGCTTGACCATTGCACCAGCTAGAGTAGCCAAGCTTCTCCTTTGCTAATCAGTGATGTGGCGCCATGGCGACAGCCAGAAAACTTTGCGCCACGCGGGCGTCCGCCCGCTGGCGCCGCCGCGGCAGGGAGCGCAAGCCTTCGAAAAACGACGTTCGCGTCAAAAACACGCGGCAGACCCCAGGGAGGCTTGGATTGTACAGGATCAACCAGCTTGCGGGCGGCTCGGCGCTCGCGCTCGTGCTCACTCTCGGCGCCGCCGGTTCGGCCGCCGCCCAGGACGAAGCGGCCGAAGTCGAAGAAGTCGTCGTCACCGGATCGTTCATCGCCGGCACGCCGGAAGATGCGGCCCTGCCGGTCGACGTCATCTCGTCGGACGAGCTGCAGAAGCAGGGCTCGCCTTCGACCGTCGAGCTGATGAAGCAGCTGCCGGTCTCCAACGGCGTGCTCGGCGACACCAACCAGTTCGACGCCCGGGCGCAAGGCTCGGAGGGCGCCGCGACGGTGAATCTGCGCGGCCTCGGCTCGGCGCGCACCCTGGTGCTGTTCAATGGCCGGCGGCTGGTGCCGGCGCCGATCGGGGCCGGCTCCCCCGACATCAACCTGCTGCCCAGCGCCGCCATCGGCCGGATCGAGGTGCTGAAGGAGGGGGCGGCGGCGACCTACGGCTCCGACGCCATCGGCGGGGTGGTCAACTTCATCACCCGGCGCAACTTCTCCGGGCTGGAGGTCAACGGATATTACGAGCACATCGACGGCTCCGACGGCGGCGACTATGGCGGCCACATCGTGTTCGGCTGGGTGGGCGACAACGCCAACGCCCTGATCACCGCCGGCTGGCAGCACCGCTCGGAGCTTTCGGTCCAGGAGCGCGACTTCGCCCAGCGCGGTTATTTCGAGAGCCCTGAGACCGGGTGGTCATCCGGCAACGCCGTCACGACCTTCTTCCCGATCATCCAGACGGGCGCGACGTCCTTCGCCTTCGGGGCGGCCGGCCGCCGGGATGTCGGCTGCGCGCCTTTGGGCGGGGTGCCGAGCTTTACGGCGCCCACGCCGCCGGCTGCGCTCGGGACCCCCGCCTGCTTCTGGAATTACACGCCCTACGACAACATCGTGGAGAAGGAGGACCGCTATCAGATCTATGGCGAACTGAACGTCGACCTGACCGACACCACGGTGTTCCACATCGAGGCGCTCTACGCGCACACCAACGTGCCTGAATGGGCGACCTCGCCGTCCTACCTGGCCCTGCAGGTGCCGACCACGGCCACCAACCCGATCGCTGGCTCGCCGGGCCTCGGGGCGGGCTACTTTGTGCCGGCCAACAACCCCGGCTACATCCTCTATTCGCAGCAGAACCCCGGCGCCCTGCCGACCGGGGTCCCGGTCGCGCCGGGGGTGACCGCCCCGGTGGTCGGCGCCTACTTCCCCGGCGCTCTGTTCCGGCCGCTGTCGCTGGGGGGCAACCCGCTGTTCGGCGACCAGTCCTCGCGCGGCAGCCGCGAACACGAAGGTTGGCGCATCGCCGCCAGCCTGAAGGGCGAGCTGGGCTTTGCGGGCATCGGCTACGACGCGGCGCTGACCTACATGGAGGACAACCTGGTCCGGGTCGGCTACGACACTGTGGTCAGCCGCTTCCAGCTGGCCCTGCGTGGCCTGGGCGGGCCCGGCTGCAACCCCGCCACCGGCACGCCCGGCGTCGGGGGATGCCAGTGGTTCAACCCCTTCTCCAATTCCATCCCGGCCAACGCCATCACCGGGGCGACCAATCCCGGCTTCAACGCCGCCGTCGCCAACAATCCCGAGCTGATCCGCTGGTTCTTCCAGCCGACAACGGCGGACCTGACGACCCGGATGCTGGTCGCCGACCTGGTGTTCAACGGCCAGCTTCCGTGGGAGCTGGGGGGAGGGGCTGTCGGATGGGCGGTCGGCGCCCAGTACCGCAAGAACTACTTCGAAGGCCAGTACGACCAGCTGACCAACCTGCAGGCCACGCCCTGCGTCGACACGCCGGTCACCGGCACCTTGAACTGCACGGTGCGGAACGGGCCCTTCATGTTCCTTGGCGGGGCCTTCCCCGCCGACCTGGAAGGCGACGCCTGGGCCGCCTTCTTCGAGCTCAGCCTGCCGTTCACCGACGCCTTCCAGGCCCAGCTGGCGGCCCGGTATGAGGACTACGGCGACCTCGGCGGCTCGACCTTCGACCCGAAGCTGTCGCTGCGCTGGCAGATCATCGAGCCGTTCGCAATGCGCGCCTCGGTCAGCACCACCTTCCGCGCCCCGCCGCTGACCGCGCTCGATCCCGGCCAGGCGACCACCCTGCAGTTCCTGGGCGGCGCCTTCCGGGCGGTCGACATCTTCGGCAACCCGGAGCTGGAGCCGGAATCGGCGACCACCTACAGCGTCGGCGCGATCTTCGAGATGGGGAACTTCAACGCCACCGTCGACTTCTGGAGCTTCGACTTCGAGAACCCGATCGTCACCGAGCCGGTGGGCCCGATCTTCTCGACCCTATTCCCGACCGGGGCGCCGTCGCGCTGCGGCGATCCGGCTTTGGCCGCCCTGCAGACCCGCTTCACCTTCCAGGGCGGCGTCTGCGGCACGGCGGGGCTGGCCCGCATCGGCACCAACTGGATCAACGGGCCGGGCATCAAGACCTCTGGCATAGACGCCCTGTTCAACTACGACGTGGATGACATCTGGGGCGGCAGAGCCCGGCTCGGCGGCAGCCTGACCTTCGTGCGCGAGTACAGCGTCGAGGAGACGGTTGTCGAAGGCGTCACCGTCAGTCCGGCGTTCGAGGGCGTGAACCGGCTGAACTACCAGACCCAGATCGTGCCGGTGCCGCAATGGAAGGCCTCGGTGTTCGCCGAATACACCCGGGACATCCACAACCTGCGGCTGACGCTGAACTACATCGACAGCTACATCGACCAGCGGACCGACCCGTACCCGCCCAACGTGCTGTTCACCGAGACCGGGAGCACGGTCCTGAAGTCGAACGACGGGCGCAAGATCGACGCCTTCTTCACCGCCGACCTGACTTACCGGGTGCAGCTGCCGTGGGACACCACGGCGGTGCTGTCGGTGCGCAACCTGACGGACCAGGATCCGCCGTTCGCCCGCCTCGACCTGGGCTACGACCCGTTCACCGCCAACCCGCTGGGCCGGACCTTCAAGCTCAGCGTCACCAAGCGCTTCTAGCCTTTTTCGGCGCTCCCGCCTCGATGCGCCGCCGCTCGCCGGCGGCGCATCGATGTTTTGTGCGCCGCGCATCGGAGGGGGAGGGGCGCTGCGCGTAGAGCGGGCCCGCATTTTCTGACGAGCGCGTCAAATAACAAGCATCAACTATACTCAAAATAGCCAAGCTTTTGGCAGCTGTGTCAAATCGCGAGACTGTTGCTGCGCCGCATCAGTCTCAAAAACTTTGCAATTCAACCGGCTCCTTTACTGGCGTTGAAACTTGAACCGAGAGAGATAGCCGCGCCCGCAAAGCGTCCTGACGAGGCGTGCGTACTGGCGGGGAATGGAAGCGTTTCAGAGGGGATATTATGCGTAGGAGCAGATTTTTCTGCAGCGGGTCGGCGTTCGCCGTCGCCCTAAGTCTCGGCCTCGCCGGGACCGCCGCCGCCCAGGACGAGGCGGCCGAAGTCGAAGAAGTCGTGGTCACCGGTTCGTTCATCGCCGGCACGCCCGAGGACGCGGCACTGCCGGTCGACGTCATCTCGTCGGACGAGCTTCAGAAGCAGGGTTCGCCCTCGACCACCGACATGATCAAGTCGATCCCGGCCGTGCAGGGCGTGGCCGGCGAGACCAACCAGTTCCGGGCCGGCCAATCGACCGGCACCAGCAACGTCAACCTGCGCGGCCTCGGGCCGCTGCGGACCCTGGTGCTGCTCAACGGCCGCCGCGTCGCCCCCTCCCCGGCGGCCGGCATCGGCATCGACATCAACCTGTTCCCGGTCTCGGCCATCGGCCGGGTCGAAGTGCTGAAGGAAGGCGCCGCGGCGACTTACGGCTCCGACGCCATCGGTGGCGTGGTCAACTTCATCACCAAGAAGCTCGACGGCTTCGAGGTCGGCGGCCAGTACAGCTTCATCCCGGGCTCGGACGGCGAGTACAGCCTGTTCGCGAACTACGGCTGGCGGGGCGAGCGCGGCAGCGTGCTGCTGTCGGCCGGCTACCGTCACCGCGACGAGCTCGACACCCTGGAGCGCGACTTCGCGGTTCCTGACTTCGACACCAACCCCGGCGGCGGCTGGTCCAGCTTCGGCAATCCGGGCGCCTACTTCGCTCCGGCCGCTCCCACGGCGGGCTTTGCGACCACCACCCGGTTCATCGATCCGGCCTGCGCGGCGCTCGGCAACGACCCGCGCGTCTCGACGGCTGGCCCGACCTGCTACTTCCAGTTCGGCCGCTTCAATAATCTGATCGAGATCGAGGACCACTACCAGCTGTACGGCGAGGTCAACTTCGAGCTCACCGACAACATCGAGTTCCACGGCGAAGCCCTGTGGGCCAGCCACGACGTGCCGCAGGAGAACACCTCTCCGAGCTACGCGCCGGTGACCGGTCCGACGCTCAGCGCTCAGGGTCCCGTCGGCGCCCTCATCCCGAACCTGTTCTACATCCCGAACTCCAATCCGGGCCTGCAGGCGCTGCTGCCGCAGCTGAGCGCGGCCCAGCAGGCGCAGATCACCGCCTCTCCGCTGGGCGGTATCTTCACCACCGGCCTGGCCTGGCGGCCGTACGGCGCCGGCGGCAACCCGCTGACCGGCTCGTCGAAGCATGACCGCCGCTACTTCGAAGGCTGGCGCGTCAGCGGCGGCTTCAAGGGCGAATTCGAGAACGGCATCGGCTGGGACGTGGCTCTGACCTACTCGGTCAACGAGAGCGACATCGCCACCCCCGACATCGTCACGAACCGCCTGCAGCTGGCGCTACGCGGCCTCGGCGGCCAGGGCTGCACCCCCGGCGGCACGAACCCGGCGACCAGCACCCCCGGCGTCGGCCCCTGCCTCTACTTCAACCCCTTCTCGACCGGCATCCCGCGCAACGCGGCCACCGGCGAGGTGAACCCCAACTACGTCCCCGGCTCGCCGGCCGCGAACGCCAACAGCCGCGAAGTGGCCGAGTGGATGTTCGAGGACTACGCCTACACCGCACGCGCCGACCTGTTCGTCGCCGACGCGGTGATGAACGGCCGGTTCGCCGGCCTGAACCTGGCCGGTGGCGACATCGGTTGGGCCGTCGGCGCGCAGTACCGGGTCCAGGGCTTCGAGCGGACCGTCAGCAACTTCTCCAACGCCGACGTGAACCCCTGCATCGAGCCCGGCGTCACCAACTGCCCGGCCAACCAGCGGTTCGGCCCGCTGAGCTTCTTCGGCGGTCTGACGAACCAGGCTTTCGACAGCTCGGTGTGGGCGGTCTTCGGCGAACTGCAGGTGCCGTTCACCGACACCATCGACATGCAGCTGGCGGTCCGTCACGAGGACTACGGCGGCAACGTCGGCTCGACCACCAATCCGAAGATCGCCCTGCGCTGGCAGGCGACGGATTGGCTGGCCCTGCGCGCCGCCGCCGGCAGCACCTTCCGGGCGCCGCCGCAGGCTCAGCTGCTGCCGGACGCCACCACCAACCTGGTGTTCACCAGCGAGGCGGGCGGCTATCGGCCGTACGACACCTTTGGCAACCCGAACCTCGACCCTGAGACCGCCGACACCTTCAGCCTCGGCGCGATCTTCGAGATGGGCCCGGTGAACGCCACCCTCGACTACTGGCGCTTCGATTTCGGCAACCCGATCGGCACCGAGTCGGGCACTCGGATGTTCGCCACCCTGCTGCAGGGCGGCTGCAACTATCCGGCGGCCTTCCTCGCCCGGTTCACGCCGAACTCCGCCACCCCGATCGGCCCGGGCGCGGGCTGTACGGCCGCGAACGTGGCGCGGACCCGCGTCAACACCATCAATGGCGCCGAGATCCAGACTTCGGGTCTCGACGGCTCGGCGGTGGCCCGGTTCGACGACGTCTGGGGCGGCCGGGTGCGCGTCGGCGGCGACTTCACCTACGTGCTCGAGTACAAGGTCGGCGCGATGATGGTGGAAGGCGTGTCGGTCATTCCGGCGAACGACTTCGCCGGCTATTCGGACCTCACGATCGGGTCCCAGCCGCAATGGCGCGGCAACGTCTACGCCGAGTATGAGAACGGCGCGCACAACGTGCGTTGGACCATCCGCTACATCGACAACATGATCGATACGCGGAACGGCGCCTTCGGCGGCACCAACATCTTCGGCCTCGGCACCAGCGGCTTCCCGGTCACCGGTGGCCTTGTCGCCGCCGGTGCGAAGATCGACTCGTTCCTCACTCACGACCTGACCTATCGGGGCGAGCTGCCCTGGGACGTCACCCTGACGGCCGCGGTGATCAACGTGTTCGACGAGGATCCGCCGTTCGCCCGATACGACCTGAGCTACGACCCGTACACCGCCAACCCGCTGGGCCGGTACTTCAAGATCGGCGTCACCAAGCGGTTCTAAGACTCGGGGCCTGACGCCCCGCCACTTCCAGGCGCCGCCGGCCCAGCCGGCGGCGCCTTTTTCATGCCCGCGGAGAAATCTCGCCACCGCGGCTCAGATGCAACACTTCGCAATGGCGCGTGAGCCGTAACAACGACTTCCCCAGCGTCACTGCTCTTCGAACGTTGCGTACGGAGAGCCGCGCACGACATTTGGTCGGCGTTTTCCAAGTTCGGGTATGTGTCTGCCGTATCGCGGGGGTAACACTCCAGAAACTGGTCCTGTCGCATTCCTGACAGAACGGCGACATGTTGCATCGTTGACAACTTAACCAGCTCCGTGATCAAGCCGGAGCATTACTCAAGCGTCGAAGCCTCCGCGCCAGACGGCCGGCTCGACTCCGCGAGGGGGAAGGAAACAAACCAAATGCGTAAGGGCAGATATTTCTGCAGCGGCTCGGCTTTGGCCGTCGTCGCCTCGTTCGTGCTGGCCGGCGGGGCCAGCGCACAAGCCGACAATGAGGTCGAAGAAGTCGTCGTCACCGGCTCGTTCATCGCCGGGACGCCCGAGGACGCGGCCCTGCCGGTGGACGTCGTCAACGCCCAGGAGCTGGAGAAGCGCGGCACGCCGACGATGGTCCAGCTGATCAAGACCATCCCCTCCTCGGGGGCGGTGATCGGCGAGAACAACCGCTTCGGGGCCGGCAACGGCACCGCCACCATCAACCTGCGGAACCTGAACTCGCCTGTCACCGGGGCCCGGACCTTGGTGCTGTTCAACGGCCGCCGCGTGGCCTCCACGACCCGCTCGCTGGGTTCTGTGGACATCAACAGCTTCCCCGCCGGCGCGATCGGCCGGGTCGAAGTGCTGAAGACCGGCGCCGCGGCGACCTACGGCTCCGACGCCATCGGCGGGGTCGTCAACTTCATCACCCGCCGCGATGTCGACGGCTTCGAGCTGTCCGGCACCTACCAGGCCATCGAAGGCTCGGACGGCGACTGGAACATCAACGGGCTCTGGGGCTACAGCGGCGAGCGCGGCAACGTCATGCTGTACGCCGGCTACCGCGCCCGCTCGCAGCTGCCGATCTTCGAACGCGACTGGGCGGCCCGCACCGGGCCGGCCGGGTACCTGGAAAACCCGCTCGGCGGCTGGGCCGGCACCGGCAATCCGGGCATCTACAATACCTATACCCCCGGCACTGGCCCAACCCCGATCCCGCCGCCCGTCGGCAGCCCGAACACCGGCTTCACCTTCGCTAACTTCAGCGGCACTTTGCAGGACATCGGCTGCGCCGCGAACGGCGGCGCGCCTTACGCCCTGACCACCGCGACTCCGAGCACGACCGCCTGCAACTTCCAATACACGGTCTATGACAACCTCGTCGAAGACGAGAACCACTACACCCTCTACGGCGAGGTGAACTTCGACCTCACCGAAGACATCACCTTCCACGCCGAGGCGCTGTGGAATCGCAACCAGACGCCCCAACAGCACTGGGCGCTGACCGGCCCGAACCAGTACCCGACTCCGCTGATCGCTTCTGGCGCCTCCCCGGGCGGCGGCACCTCGCCCTACCCGGCGACCGGAACCTCGGAGCAGTCGCGCTTCTACATCCCGAACAACAACCCGGGCCTTGTCGCGCTGATCTCGCAGGTCAACGCCGCCAATTGCGCCGGGCCTGTCCTCCCCTACGGCGTCGACGCCGCGACCTGCGCCACCGGCCTCAACGCCGCCCGCGCCCAGCTCACCAACGCGGCGCTCTATGGGGTCACCGCCAGCCAGACGGCCTGGCGCCCGGTCGGCTTCGCCGGCGCGGCCCACGAGGCCGACAAGCACTCGCACTACAGCTACAACACCGACACCTGGCGGATCGTCGGCGGCTTCAAGGGCACCTTCTGGAAGGACATCGGCTTCGACGCCTCGCTGACCTACCAGGAGATCGACTACCGATATAACCTCGAGGACACCTCGGTGAACCGTCTGCAGCTGGGCCTTCGCGGCTACGGCAGCCGGGCGGGCGATCCGAACCAGTGCACCTTCGAGGAGACCGGCGGCTTCACGACCAACGCCGGCAACGCGGCGCTGGGCTGCTACTGGTTCAACCCCTTCACCAACGCCATGGAGCAGAGCCTCTCGCAGGTTCCGCCGAACCCGTACTATGTGGGCTCGAGCAGCACCATCGCGGGCCTCAACGAGGCCGTGGCCAACCGCGCTGCGCTGCTCGACTGGATGGTCGAGAAGCAGTTCCAGACCAACACCACCCGTCTGTTCGTCGCCGATCTGATCTTCAACGGCGACACCGGCTGGAACATGTGGACCGAGGACACCATCGCCTGGGCCGCCGGCGTCCAGTACCGCTACGACCGGCAGATCCAGCAGCCGGATGACCTCTACAGCACCCAGGCTACGCCCTGCGTCGACAGCCCGCCGTTCGGCGACGGGATCCCGACCTGCCCGGCGACTGGCACTGGTCCGTTCCTGTTCAACGCGAACAACAACCCGCTGGACGTGTCTCGCGAGATCTTCGGCGCTTTCGCCGAAGTGCGCCTGCCGATCACTGACAACCTCGAAGCGACGCTTGCCGGCCGCTACGAGCGGTACATCGGCCAGGATGAGACCTTCAATCCGAAGCTCTCGGTCCGCTGGCAGATCAACGACTGGTTCGCGGTTCGCGGCGCCGTCGGCTCCACTTATCGGGCGCCGCTCGCCAGCATCACCCAGGACGACTTCGACCGCGGCCTGACCAACGCCTCCGGCACCTATCGCGCCAACGATCTCTACGGGAACCCGGACCTGGAGCCGGAGACCGCGGACACCCTCGACTTTGGCGTGATCGTCACCATCGGCGGCTTCAACGCCACCGTGGACTACTGGCAGTTCGACTTCACCGACCCCCTGACCAGCGAGGCCACGGCCGACCTGATCGCCCTGGCCATGCCGACCACCGGCGGCTGCGGCCCGGCGGCGGTGCTGTCGCGGCTGACCCTGACTGCGCCTTGCAACCCGGCCGCCAGCGCTGCGGTGAACCGGGCGCAGATCCTCTCGTACCGCACCCAGTACATCAACGGTGGGGCGATCGAGACGTCAGGCATCGACTTCCAGGCCAACATGGACTTCGGCGACCTGTTCTTCGGTCGCCTGCAGGCTGGCTTCGACGGCACCTGGCTCCTGGAGTTCAACGAGTCGCCGTACGAGATCGAAGGCGTGCCCACCTCTGCTGGCGCCATCGACCGCGTCGGGAAGTACCGCGCATCGATTTTCACCGGCTACAACCAGCTGCGGGCCAACGCCTACGTCAACTGGAGCCGGGACATCCACAACGTGCGCTGGCAGGTGCGGCACATCTCCTCGACCGTCCACAGCGAGCCGCTGGCGATCTCGCTGGCGCGCAACGTGGGCAGCACCGAGAAGATCGACGAATACTGGCAGCATGACGTGACCTACACGGGCGAACTGCCCTGGGACACGACGTTGACGCTGGGCATCCAGAACGTCTTCGACGCCGAACCGCCGTTCGCGATCGGCACCCAGTACAACTACGACCCGGGCAGCGGAAACCCGCTGGGCCGCGTGTTCGTGGTGGGCTTGAAGAAGCGCTTCTAAGCTTCTTCGCCACGCCGGACCGGGCGCCGCTCCCTAAGGGAGCGGCGCCCTTTTCTTTGGGCGGTGCGTCGGGGGCGCCCTCCGTCGCCCCGCTATCTCGGCGGTCCCCGCTCGCGCCGATTCGCGGGGGGGGTAGGAAGCGACAGTGCGCGTTGCATTCCGGAAACAATCTCGCACCCAAGCCCAAAGTATAGCGCTGACGAAAACCTCTGTTACGTCAAAAGGCGCAGCATAGAACGCGGCGTCCCGAACAACGTGCGCACTGGCGACTAGATTTTTACGATTGAGCCGTTCATCTATGCCCAGCTCTAGAGCCAGACCTGCATGAAGTTGGGTCGGCGGTCTGAGGGGAAGGAAACATTTCTATGAAGAGCAGATATTTCTGCGGCGGGTCACTGCTGGCCGTCGCCCTGGCGTTCGGCGCCACCCAGGCCGCCTCCGCTCAGGAAGACGCCGCCGAACTCGAAGAAGTCGTCGTCACCGGCTCATTCATCGCCGGCACGCCTGAAGACGCGGCCCTGCCGGTCGACGTCGTGAACGCCCAGGAACTGGAAAAGCGGGGCTCGCCCTCGATGGTCCAGTTCGTGAAGACCATCCCATCCTCGGGCGCGGTGATCGGTGAGAACAACCGCTTCGGCTCGGGCAACGGCACGGCCACCATCAACCTGCGGAACCTGAACTCGGCCGTCACCGGCGCCCGCACGCTGGTGCTGTTCAACGGCCGGCGCGTGGCCTCCTCCACCCGCGCCCTCGGCTCCGTGGACATCAACAGCTTCCCGACCGCGGCCATCTCGCGCGTCGAAGTGCTGAAGAGCGGCGCGGCGGCGACCTACGGCTCCGACGCCATCGGCGGCGTGGTCAACTTCATCACCCGCCGGAACCTCGACGGGCTGGAGCTCAACGGCACCTACCAGTTCATCGACGGCTCGGACGGCGACTACGAACTCAGCGCCGTCTGGGGTAAGCAGTTCGACGGCGGCAACGTGATGTTCATGGCGGGCCACCGCGCCCGCTCGCAGCTGCCGATCTTCGAGCGCGACTGGGCGATCCGCACCGGCCCCGAAGGCTATCTGGAGAACCCGCTCGGCGGCTGGGCCGGCACCGGCAACCCGGGCCTGTATCAGACCGCCGCGGCCAATCCGGGCGGCTCGCCGAACACCGGCTTCGACAGCTCGAACTTCACCGGCAACCTGATGGACATCGGCTGCGCGGCCAACGGCGGCGCGCCCTACATCCTGGGCTCGGCGGTCGTCGGCGGCGCCGTGCCGGGCACCGCGCCCGCCTGTAACTTCCAGTACACGGTCTACGACAACCTCGTAGAGAACGAGAACCACTACACCCTCTACGGTGAGATCAACTTCGACATCACCGAAGACATCGAGTTCCACGCCGAAGCCCTGTGGAACCGCAACCAGACGCCGCAGCAACACTGGGCGCTGACCGGTCCGAACCAGTATCCGACCCCGATCCGCCCCTCGGGCGCTTCGATCGGCGGCGGCACTTCGCCGATCCCGGCGACCGGCACCTCGGAGCAGTCGCGCTTCTACATCCCGGCCAACAACCCGGGTCTGCAGGCGCTGATCAGCCAGATCAACTCGGCGAACTGCGCCGGCTCGGTGCTTCCCTACGGCGTCGACGCGGCGAGCTGCACCGCGCTGCTGAACGCCGCCCGAGCACAGGCGGTCAACGCCGCTCTGCATGGCGTGGCGACCAGCCAGACGGCCTGGCGTCCGGTCGGCTTCGCCGGCGCCGCCCACGAGGAAGACCGCCACTCGCACTACACCTACAACACCGACACCTGGCGGGTGGTCGGCGGCTTCAAGGGGACCTTCTGGAAGGACATCGGCTTTGACGTGAGCCTGGCCTACCAGGAGATCGACTACCGCTATAACCTCGAGGACACCTCGGTGAACCGTCTGCAGCTGGGCCTCCGCGGCTTCGGCAGCCGGGCGGGCGATCCGAACCAGTGCACCTTCGAGGAGACTGCGGGCTTCACCGCCAACGCCGGCAACGCGGCGATGGGCTGCTACTGGTTCAACCCGTTCACCAACGCCATGGAGCAGAGCCTCTCGGACGTTGGACCGAACCCCTTCTATGTGGGGTCCAGCCCGATCGCCGGCTTCAACGAGGCGGCGGCCAATCGCGCCGCCTTGATGGACTGGATGGTGGAGAAGCAATACCAGACCAACACCACACGGCTGTTCGTCGCCGACGCGATCTTCAACGGCGATACCGGCTGGAGCCTCTGGACTGACGACACCATCGCTTGGGCCGCGGGCGTCCAGTGGCGTTACGACCGCTATATCGAAAGCCCGGATGCGCTGTACTCGTCGGTGGCCACGCCTTGCGTGGACAGCCCGCCGTTCGGCGATGGACTGCCGCCGTGCCCGACCACCGGGACCGGTCCGTTCCTGTTCAACGCCAACAACCTGCCGTCCGACGTTTCGCGTGAAATCGCCTCGGTGTTCGCCGAAACCCGGATCCCGATAACCGACAACCTCGAAGCGACCCTCGCCG
>NZ_DATAGM010000409.1:0-1961 GCF_036263695.1 Phenylobacterium sp. | reverse complement strand
CAATGAGCTGGCCCGCGCCAACCCGCAGCAGCTGTCCAATCCGGAGTTCCGCGGTCTGCGCGGCATCGCCAAGGTGATGGCCCGCCGCTACAAGGAGGCGGAGGCCGACTTCGCCTCCCCGGCGCTCGCAGACGATCCGGCCAGCGCCCTCTGGCGCAGCCACATCGCCGCCCAGACCGCCCAGTGGACCGAAGCGCGGCAGGGCTTCGCCTCGGGCGCCTCGGCCTTCAACCAGTTCCCGGCCCAGTGGAAGGCCAGGTTCGCTCGCGGCGACGCCCAGGCGGCCCTGGCGCTCGGCGACCTTGGCGGCGCCACCGCCCGGGTGAACCTCGCCCTGATGGCCAAGGCCGGCCCACGCGAGGACCTCGCCACCCGGCTGGTGGAGGCCCGGCTGCTGGAGGCCCAGGGCCAGAAGCCCCGGGCGCTCGCCATCTATCAGGCGGTCCAGAAGGCGCCGCTGGAACAGCTCTCCGCGCCCGCCCTGCTGCGGGCCACCCAGATCCGCTACGAGACCGCGCAGATCACCCCGGCCCAGGCGGCCCAGGTGTTCGACGGCCTGCGCTACCGCTGGCGCGGAGACTCCACCGAGCTGGAGACCATTCGCGCGCTCGGACGCCTCTACCTTGACCAAGGCCGCTACCGCGAGGCGCTGGAGGCGCTGCGCTCGGCGGGCGTGCGGCTGCCCGACCTGCCCGAGGCGGTGGCGCTGCAAGCCGACCTCGCCGGCGCCTTCCGCACCCTGTTCCTCGACGGCATGGCCGACGGCCTGGAGCCGATCCAGGCCCTGGCGCTGTTCTTCGACTTCAAGGAGCTGACCCCCATCGGCGCCGACGGCGACATGATGGTCCGCAAGCTGACCCGCCGGCTGGTGGACGTGGACCTCCTGGCCCAGGCCGCCGACCTGCTCGATTACCAGGCCAACCACCGCCTTGATGGGGTGCCCCGCGCCCAGGTCGCCACCGACCTGGCGCTCATCCATCTGATGGACCGTCAGCCGGAGAAGGCGCTGGCGGCGATCAACGCCTCGCGCACCACCGTCCTGCCAACCGCACTGAACGTGGAGCGCCGGCTGATCGAGGGGCGGGCGCTGATGATGCTGGGCCGCTACGAGCACGCCCTGGAGGTCATCCAGCGCGACACGTCACGCGAGGCCAACGACCTGCGCGCCGAGACCATGTGGCGCCAGAAGGACTGGGCCGGCGCGGGGCTGGCCTTCGAACGCTCGCTCGGCGAGCGCTGGAAGAACCCGTCCATCCTGTCCGCCGACGAGGAGGGCCGCCTGCTGCGGGCCGGCGTCGCCTACAGCCTGGCCGGCGACGAAGCGGCGCTGAACCGGCTGGAAGGCCGCTGGAGCGGCTTCTACGACAAGGCCCGCAACCCTGAGGCCCTGCGCATCGCCCTCAGCGGCGCCGGCTCGGCGAGCGTCGCCGAGTTCAGCCGCCTGACCGCCGACACCGAAGCCTTCGCCGGCTGGGTCGCCAAGATGAAGGAACGCTTCCGCCAGGGCCCCGCCCAATACGCCCCCGCGCCCCTGGCCAAGCCGCCCGTCCTCACCCCCGCCGCGCAGACGCAGGCGGCGGCGACCGGGCCCGCCGCGAAGAGCTGACGCGTTCCCTCCCCTTCATGGGGAGGGCCGAGTCGGCGCAGCCGACCGGGGCGGGGGAGTGTCGATGCTGCGATACGCTGGTCGGCGAGCTCTCTGCAGAACCGACTGCTCCCCACCCGTTCCGTCGCCCCGCTCCGCGCCACCCTCCCCATGAAAGGGGAGGGAAGGAGGGTCACCCGCCCCCAGCTCCTCGCTGGAAGCTCTCGACGAGGCTGCCGGCGACGAGGCGCCAGCCGTCGACCAGGACGAAGAAGATCAGCTTGAAGGGCAGGGACACCACCACCGGCGGCAGCATCATCATGCCCATGCTCATCAGCACGCTGGCGACCACCAGGTCGATGACCAGGAAGGGGAC
>NZ_DATAGM010000408.1:0-7453 GCF_036263695.1 Phenylobacterium sp. | reverse complement strand
CCAAGATCTCGATCTCGGCGGCGACGATGGCCTGGCGAAGCTCGGTCAGGGTGGCCCCGCCGAGGAAGGCGCCGATGAACAGGCCGTCGGGCTTCAGCGCCCGGCGGATTTGGATCAGCGCGCCGACCACGTCGTTGGTCCAGTGCAGCGACAGGCTGGAGACCACCAGGTCCAGGCTCTCCGGCGCGAACGGCAGCCGCTCCTCGTCCAGCGCCACGCGCAGGCCGCGACGGCCGGCCAGCATCGCCTCGGAAAGGTCCGCCTCGATCAGGGCGCCGACGCGGGAGGCCGCATCGCTCGCCGCCAGCGCCTCGCGGAACGCGCCGGTGCGGGCGCCCAGGTCGACGACCAGCCCAAAGTCGCGCAGGATGGCTTCCAGCCGGTTGACCACATCGTTCGCCGCCCGCGCCTTCAGAAACCCCGCATCGTCGAAGTCGGCGGCGGCCCGGGCGAGGCGCTTGCGGTGGAGGTCGCGGTCGAAGAGGCGGGGCGGGGCGGACATGGACCTGCAAGATGGCGTCTGGAGGGCCTTCAAGCCAGGGCCGAGGGCCCGCGCATTCGGCCGCGGCCTGCTCGACCTCGTCTTTCCGCCGCACAGCCTGGATGAGGACATCGGCCCTGCGCCGCAGAGCTCGGGCTTCTCGGCGCTCGCCTGGAGCCGCATCGCGTTCATCGACGGGCCGGTCTGCGACGGCTGCGGCGCGCCGCTGGAGTTCGCGCTCGGCCCCGGCGTCCGCTGCGCCCCCTGCGAGGCCCGGCCGCACCCCTTCGCCCGCGCCCGGGCCGCCTGCCTCTACGACGAGGGCTCGCGCGGGGCGATCCTGAAGCTGAAGCATGCGGACCGACTGGACCTCGCCCCGCTGTTCGCGCGCTGGCTGATGCGCGCCGCCCGCGAGCTGATCGAAGGCGCCGAGCTGGTCACGCCGGTCCCGCTGCATCCCACCCGGCTGATCGCCCGCCGCTACAACCAGGCCGCCGAGATCGCCCGGCCGCTGGCGCGCCTCAGCGGGCTCGCCTACGCGCCGGACGTGCTGAAGCGGATCAAGGCGACACCCACCCAGGGCGGGCGGTCGGGCCCCGGCCGGCGGCGCAACGTGGCCGGCGCGTTCGCGGTGCCCGCGTCGAAGGCGGCGCTGGTGCGGGGCCGGCGGGTGCTGCTGATTGACGACGTTTTGACCACCGGCGCCACCACCGGCGGCTGCGCGCGGGCGTTGCTGGCGGCAGGGGCGGTGGGCGTGGATGTCGCAGTGGTCGCACGGGTGCAGCAGTCCGAACGACTCTCCATATGATGATCCTGTGACACCCTCCGGCGTTGAGAGAGCCATGACCGAGGTGACCATCTACACCAAGCCCTACTGCCCCTACTGCGTGCGGGCCGTGGCTCTGCTCGAGAAGAAGGGCGTCGCCTTCACCGAGATCGAAGCGGCCTTCGATCCGGAGAAGAAGAGAGAGATGATCCAGCGCTCCGGCGGCCGGATGACTTTCCCGCAGATCTTTGTCGGCGAGACGCACATCGGCGGCTGCGACGACATGATGGCGCTGGAGCGGGCCGGGAAGCTCGACCCGCTGCTGCACGCGGACGCCTAGAGCCCTTCCCCGATCAGATCGACCTGATCGGATGAGAAGGGCTCTACTCTAAAAAGCTTGAGCGCGGTCTGATCGCATAACCGGCGACCACTTTGCGGACCGCGCTTAGGGCTTGAATTCCGAGCGTCGGACGGCGAAAGCCGGGCCATGACCCTGCGCGCCGCCCTGATCCAGACCCGCACGCCCGCCACCCAGGATGCAGCCCTGGCGCATGTCCTGCCGCTGGTGCGCGAAGCCGCCGCCGAGGGCGCCCAGCTGATCGCCACGCCTGAGGGGACCAACTTCCTCCAGAAGGACCGCGACAAGCTCTTCGGCGTGCTGAAGCCGCCCGAGGAGGACGCGGTGGTCCAGGGCCTGGCCGGCGCCGCGGCCGAGCTGAAGGTCTGGCTGCTGATCGGCTCGGCCCTGGTGAAGCGGCCGGACGGCCTGGCCGCCAACCGCTCGATCCTGCTGGATCCGCAGGGCCGTGTCGCCGCCACCTACGACAAGCTGCACATGTTCGACGTTGACCTGCCGACCGGAGAGACGGCGCGCGAGAGCGCCCTCTATACGCCGGGGGACCGAGCCGTGGTGGCCCAGGCGGGGGACCCGAAGCTCGGCCTTACCGTCTGCTACGATGTCCGCTTCCCGGCCCTGCACCGGGCGTTGGCCCTGGCCGGCGCGCAGGTGCTGACCGTCCCCTCCGCCTTCACCCGGCCGACCGGCGAGGCCCACTGGGAGGTGCTGCTGCGCGCACGGGCCATCGAGACCGGCTCCTTCGTGCTGGCGCCGGCCCAGGGCGGCTTCCACGAGGATGGCCGCGGCACCTATGGCCACAGCCTGGCCGTCGCGCCCTGGGGCGAGGTGATCGGCAAGCTGGACCATGATGAGCCCGGGGTGCTTGCGCTGGACCTCGACCTTACCCAAGTGGAGCGCGCCAGGCGGGCGATCCCCGCCCTTTCGAATGCACGAGGCTTTTCGGGCCCTTAATCCACAGATGATCCGTTACGCCCTTGCCTGTGACGCCGGCCACGAGTTCGAAGGCTGGTTCGGCTCTTCCTCCGATTATGACGACCAGTCCGGCCGCGGCCTGCTCAGCTGTCCGGTCTGCGACAGCGCCGACGTACGCAAGCAGATCATGGCCCCCGCGGTGGCCGGGACCAAGCGCACCCGCCGAGAGGCGCCCGCCGCGCCGCGGGAGATGATGATGCAGGCGCTCGCCAAGGTCCGCGCCCACGTCGAGGAGAACTTCGACTACGTCGGCGACGCCTTCGCCTCCGAAGCCCGCGCCATCCACGAGGGCCGCTCGGAGAAACGCGACATCTATGGCGAGGCCAGCCCCACCGAGGTGAAGAAGCTGGTCGAGGACGGCGTCCCTGTCGCCCCCCAGCCGCCCCCGCCGCCCAAGCCCACCGAGATCAATTAGGGGACCGCGTTCGTCAGCGCGTTGGCGATCGCGTCCTGGATCCGCATGTCGTTCTGCTCGGTCTGGAACTGCTGCTGGAAGCGCTCCAGCTCGGGGATGTCGAGCAGCAGCTCGGTCTCGAGACGGATGTCCTGGTCCGCGGCGGTGTTGACGATCAGGTTGCCGATCCCGTCGTTCGTGAACCTGTTGAGCACGGCGGTGAAGCCGTCGGGGTTCTCCAGGACCAGGCCGATCCAGTCCTGGTCGAGGTTCAGCCCGAGCCGCGCCGCCGCCGCCTGCGCGCCGGCCGTGGGCTGACCGATGGTGTGCTCGCGCATCAGCCCGCCCTCGGCCCAGGTGAGCCGGCTCTCCAGGGCCAGCGCCCCGTCCACATAGGTGCGCACGACGGCGCCCACGCCGACTTCGTAGCCGAGCGGGGTCATGATGCCGGCCCGCTTGTCCGCCATCTCGGCCTCGGTCATCGGCGAGCGGGCCTGGGCCGGAGAGGCGGCGGTGACGCCGGCGGCCAGCGTCGCGGCCATCGCGAAGGTCTTCAGGCGCTGGGTCATGGCAGGTTGAACACCGGGGTGATCTGATAGCGCGGCGGCAGCTCGCGGGTCAGCGAGGCCAGCGAGTCGTCGCCCAGCGGCTCGCCCAGCGCGTACGACCCGTAGGGGCGCCACTCCGCCTCGCGGTTGAAGGCCGGCCGTCCCGCCTGTTCGATAACCAGCACCACCGGCTGCCAGAGCTGGCGGAACTCCTTGGCGCTGTAGGTGCGCAGGCCCTGGGCCGGGTCGCCCACCAGCACCTGGCCGTCGCGGGCGCCCTTCACCACCACGAAGTGGCGGTATTGACCGAGGTCGATGATGGTGATCATCGGCTCCTTCGAGGCCATCAGCTCTTCCAGGCTGATCTGATAGCCCTCGGCCTTGTAGCCGAGGCTCTCGAGGTAGCGCTTCATGTCCAGCAGGGAGAAGCCGACCTTCTGGATCTGCGCCTGGTCGCCGACGTCCCACATGGCCTTGAAGATCTCGGCCTCGCCGAGCGGGCGGCCGTAGTGGTGGCGCAGCAGGGTGGCCAGTGAGGCCGAGCCGCAGCTGTAGTCGTACTGCTGGCGCACGACGGTCTTGAAGCGGATGTCCCGGAAGGTGGTGACCGGCACGTTCAGCGGCGAGCCGCGGTCGAAGATGGCGACCTGGGCGGCGGTCGGCCCTGGGGCTGCGGCCGTCAGCAGGGCGGCGGCGGCGGCGAGCCCGATCAGGCGAGGATTGGTCATCGTCCCGCCCTCACAGTTCCGGGGCGCCGACGACGGTGACCAGGATGCTGCCCTGCAGGTTGCTGTTGGCGCCGGTGTTGATCACCACGTTGCCGACGCCGCTGAAGTTATCGAGCGCATTGTCGGAGAAGGTGACGTCGCCGGAGAGCAGGTCGCCGCCGATGGAATTGCCGTTGGCGGTGGCGGTGAGCGTCTGGGTCGCCTGGACCTGGACGCCCGCGTCCTGTCCGCCGTTGTAGGCGGAGAGCTCCGCCTCGGGGAGCAGCCGGCGCGCCTGCGCCGGCGCGGCCTGCGCCGGCCGATCGGCGACGGCCGGCGCAGTCTCCTCGGGTCCGGCCGCCAGCGCGGGGCGGCCGCCCACGACGGCCGCCACCAGGGCGGCCGCGAAAATCGCATGCCTCATCATCGTTCCGCCGGGAGCCGCAGGGCTCTCGCCTTCCGATCCGTGAATGGACCGGGCCGGCCGGGGCCGGCCCGGTGGGCTCATCGAAGAGGCCTTGGCCTAGGGGGCGCCGAAGCTGATGTCCGCGTTGGCCGAGATGCCGCTCGCCGACTGGACGTTGGCCGCGAAGCCGGTGTTGGAGCCGGTCACGTGCACGCCGGCCGACCCGGAGAAGGAGTCGCCGCTGTGCGCCACGTCGCCGGTCGTGAACGCGCCGTTCTGGTCGCCCATGGTGGGGGCGGCGAAGGACACCGCGGTGCCGGTCACAGATCCAGTCAGGGTCTGGGTCGACAGGCTTGTCCGGTGCGACGAGGAGTCGTTGTAGGAGTCGTTGATCGAGTTGTCCGAACGGTTCGAGTTGTCCGAGTTGTTGGTGTTGTCGACCCGGTTATCGGAGTTGTTCGTATTGTCGGTGTTGTACGAGTCTTCGATGCTGTTGTCGGCGTTCCCGGAATCGTTGGTGCTGTTGTCGGTGTTGCCGGAATCGTTGGTCGAGGCGTCGACATCGATGTCGCCGATGTCGGTGCTGTTGTCGGAGTTGTCTTCCATCGAGTTGTCGTTCAACCCGTTGGTGATCGTCGACGTGGCGATGTCTCCGCCGACCTCCTGTGCGTAGACGGCAGTGGCCATTCCCGTAGCGAGAGCGGCGACAGACACCGCCGCGACAAGCGCGTTCCTCATGGCTTACTCCTGGACCTGTTTGCTGGGTGTGTTGCCCGCCCCAGTGCCCGGGGAAGTTACACCCGATGCGACAACTTGCATCACAAGTTTTCGCCAAAAAATTGTGACTAAGGTCAAGCTTGTCGCAAGTTGATCAACCGTCTGGATGACTGAACGCGATTAACTTACGCCCATGAATACATCATTTTGGGCTGCGACAAGCTTTGCTTTATATCCTTAGTTGTTGAAGGGTTTTGCTCGGAATGGGTCACGCTTGCTCATTGTGGGTATCCCGGTGAAGGCGGCTGATCCGCGCCGCCGCGCTATCGGCCCCGCGGGCCGCGCCGCTTGTAGGACTGGAACGCCTTCGTCCTGGCCGCCGGGCTTGTGTGGCCGATCCGCCACACTACATCCACCCCCAAGGTCCAGGCCGCGCTTCGTGAAGGCGATCTGGCCGATCCGCCTACTCGAGGGGACACAATGAACATCGACCTTTACTCCGACCGCGCCAAGCAGGCGATCCAGTCGGCCCAGAGCCTGGCGCTCGCGCGTCGTCACCAGCAGCTCGGCCCTGAGCACATCCTGAAGGTGCTGCTGGAAGAGAAGGACGGGCTTTCCCGCGCGCTGATCCAGAGCGCTGGCGGCCGGCCCGACGAAGCCGACAAGGCTGTCGAAGCGCTTCTCGCCAAGCTGCCCAAGGTGGAGGGCGGCTCGGGCCAGCTCTACATGAAGCCGGACACCGCCCGGGTCTTCGTGAAGGCCGAGGAAGAGGCCAAGAAGGCCGGCGACGCCTTCATCACGACCGAGCGCCTGCTGATCGCCATCGCCCAGGAGGGCGGCGAGGCCGCCGCCGCGCTGAAGAGCGCCGGCGCCACGCCCAAGGGGCTGGAGGAAGCCGCCCAGGCGGTCCGCAAGGGCCGCACCGCGGACTCCGCCTCGGCTGAAGAGGGCTACGACGCGCTCAAGCGCTACGCCCGCGACCTGACCCAGGCCGCCCGCGACCAGAAGCTCGACCCGGTCATCGGCCGGGACGAGGAGATCCGCCGCACCATCCAGGTCCTGTCTCGGCGCACCAAGAACAATCCCGTGCTGATTGGCGAGCCCGGCGTCGGCAAGACCGCAATCGTCGAGGGGCTGGCCCTGCGCATCGTCAACGGCGACGTGCCGGAGAGCCTGAAGGACAAGAAGCTGCTGGCCCTCGACATGGGCTCGCTGATCGCCGGCGCGAAGTACCGGGGCGAGTTCGAGGAGCGGCTGAAGGCGGTGCTCAACGAGGTCACCGCCGCCGAAGGCTCGATCATCCTCTTCATTGACGAGATGCACACCCTGGTTGGGGCCGGGAAGACCGAAGGGGCGATGGACGCTTCCAACCTGCTCAAGCCCGCCCTGGCCCGCGGCGAGCTGCACTGCGTCGGCGCGACCACGCTCGACGAGTACCGCAAGCACGTGGAGAAGGACGCGGCGCTCGCAAGGCGTTTCCAGCCGGTGTTCGTCTCCGAGCCGACGGTGGAGGACACCGTGTCGATCCTGCGAGGCCTGAAGGAGAAGTACGAGGTGCACCACGGCGTGCGCATCTCCGACAGCGCCATCGTGGCCGCGGCGACCCTCTCCAACCGCTACATCTCCGACCGCTTCCTGCCGGACAAGGCGATCGACCTGGTGGACGAGGCCGCCAGCCGCGTGCGCATGGCCGTCGACTCCAAGCCCGAGGAACTGGACGAGATCGACCGGCGCGTCGTGCAGCTGAAGATCGAGCGCGAAGCCCTCTCCCGCGAAACCGACGCGGCCTCCAAGGCGCGCCTGGAGAAGCTCGAGGAGGAGCTGGACGACCTCGAGGGCCAGTCGGCCGAGATGACCGCCCGCTGGCGCGCCGAGAAGGACAAGCTGTCCTCCGCCGCCCAGGCTCGCGAGGCCCTGGACCGGCTGCGGGCCGAGCTGGTCGCCGCCCAGCGCCGGGGCGACCTGCAGCGCGCCTCCGAGATCGCCTACGGCGAGATCCCGCAGCTCGAGAAGCGGCTGGCCGAGGAAGAGGCCGCCGGCAAGGACGCCCTGACGCCAGAGGTGGTCGACGCCGAGCAGATCGCCGCCGTCGTCTCCCGCTGGA
>NZ_DATAGM010000407.1:0-7123 GCF_036263695.1 Phenylobacterium sp. | reverse complement strand
CTGGCGGTGCTCGCCCAGGCCGGCTGCTTCGTGCCGGCGGCCAAGCTCAGGCTCGGCGTGGTCGACCGCTTGTTCAGCCGCGTCGGGGCGGGCGATGATCTGGCCCGCGGCCGCTCCACCTTCATGCTGGAGATGGTCGAGACCGCCGCCATCCTGACCCAGGCGACGCCTCGCTCGCTGGTCATTCTCGACGAGATCGGCCGCGGCACGGCGACCTACGACGGCCTGGCTATCGCCTGGGCCTGCGCCGAGGCGCTGCACGAGACCAATCGCTGCCGAGCGCTGTTCGCTACACACTATCACGAGCTCGCCGTGCTCGACGGGCGCCTGGCCCACGTCGCCAACCTGTCCCTGAAGGCCAAGGAGTGGAATGGCGAGCTGATCTTCCTGCACGAGGCCGGCCCCGGCCCTGCCGACCGCTCCTACGGCGTGCAGGTCGCCAAGCTCGCCGGTGTGCCCGCTCCGGTCGTTTCCCGCGCCCGCCAGGTGCTCGAGCGGCTGGAGCGCGAGGCCGGCGCCCCGGCCCACCTGGAGGACCTGCCGCTGTTCGCCGCCGCTGTCCCGGCGGACGAGCGGACCGGCCCCTCGCCGGTCGAGGAGACCCTGGCCGGGCTGGACGTCGACGGCATGAGCCCCAGGGAGGCCTTGGACGCCCTCTACCGCCTGCGGGCCATGCTGACGTGAAGGCGCTGATGGTCGACGTGGACGGCGTCGTCGTCCACGCCCCCGACGGCCGGCGCTGGGACGCCGACATCGAGTCGGACCTGGGAATCCGCCCGCAGGATCTGCAGGACCGGTTCTTCCGCGCCCACTTCCAGGACATCGTGCATGGCC
Source organism: Phenylobacterium sp. (assembly GCF_036263695.1). GTDB lineage: Bacteria > Pseudomonadota > Alphaproteobacteria > Caulobacterales > Caulobacteraceae > Phenylobacterium. The sequence goes on along the minus strand of NZ_DATAGM010000407.1, from coordinate 6,289 downwards.
GGGCGGACCTGTTCGACCGGTTGGCTCCCGCCCTGGCGGAGTTCGCCCCTCACGTCGCCGCGCAGGCGCTCGTCGACTACTGGTTCGAGAAGGACGGCCGCCTCAACCTCGTCCTGCTGGACGAGCTCGCGCGTTGGCGCACCGCCGGTTACGCCCTGCACCTGGCGACGGTCCAGGAGCACCACCGCGCGCGGCACCTGTGGGAGAAGCTGGCGCTGAAGGACCGCTTCGATGCGATCCACTACGCCGCCGAGCTCGGCTGCGCGAAACCCGACCCCGCCTTCTGGGCCGCCGTCCAGCAGCGCACCGGCTTCGCCCCCTCCGACCTCCTGTTGATCGACGACTCGCCGCGCAACGTGGAGTCTGCGGAAGTGGCCGGCTGGGCCGCCGTTCTGTGGGACGGGACGGAGGCGCTGAGCGCAGTCCTGGGACGGGCGGGGCTGAGCCTGGCCCGGTCCTAGAGCCCGAACACCACTTGGCTGGCCCAGAGCAGGATGGCGGCCCAGAGCAGTAGGAGCAGGGCGAAGATGCGCGCGCCGCCGGTTCCCTGGCGGGTCCGGGCGGTGTCGGCCTTCTGGTAGAGCTCGAACCTGGGCATGGAGAGCCACCCTTCGCGTAACGGAACGAGGTTATCCGCGTGAGGTGAGATGCTGGTTAACCGCCAAGCTTAACCGCCGTTAGCGCCCAAGGTCATTTCGTGGCGAATTCCGCGGCCTAGCCCTCGGGCCCCGCGGCGTGCGGGTTTACCATCCATCCGGCCTGACACGGCCGCCCGCCTTCGCCTATATCTTCCTGCCAGCGTCCAGTCCGAAAGCCGCCCATGCCGCCGCGCCTGCGTCCCACCCGCCTCGAGTACGTCGTTGACGGGGTGAAGCTGCGATCCCAGCTGTCGGCGGCGGCCCTGGAGGCGATCGGCGATGAGGCCGAGCAGCGCCGTCGGGCCATCGAGATCCTCAAGTCGGCGCTGTTCCGCGGCCGGATGATCGCCAAGGAGCGGCTGGAGGCCGGGGCCGGCGGCATCGAAACCGCCCGCCTGCTCTCCGGCGTCACCGACGAGGTGATCACCGCCCTTTACGACTTCACCACCGTTCACGTGTTCCGGGCCCGCAACCCCACGGAGGGCGAGCGGCTGGCGCTGATGGCGGTGGGCGGCTACGGGCGCGGCACGCTCGCGCCCTTCTCCGACATCGATCTGTTGTTCCTGCGGCCCTACAAGCAGACCGCCCACGTGGAGCAGGTGATCGAGTTCATGCTCTACGCCCTGTGGGACCTGGGCTTCAAAGTCGGCCACGCCTCGCGGACCATCGACGAGTGCATCAAGCTGGCCCGGGAGGACTTCACCATCCGCACCGCCCTCTTGGAGGGTCGCCGCCTGACCGGCGACGAGGCGCTGGCCGAGGAGCTGAAGCGCCGCTTCTGGGCGGAGGTGGTGAAGGGTTCGGGAGCCCAGTTTGTGGCCGCCAAGCTGAAGGAGCGCGACGAGCGGCACGCCCGGGCCGGAGCCTCCCGCTACATGGTCGAGCCCAACGTTAAGGAGGGAAAGGGGGGCCTTCGCGACCTCAACACCCTGTTCTGGATCGGCCAGTACCTGCACCCGGCCGACGCCGAGCAGGTTGAGGGCGTGCTGCAGCTGGAGATGTTCGAGCGGCGCGAGATCACCGCCTTCATCCGCGCCTTCGACTTCCTGTGGGCGGTGCGCTGCCACCTGCACTTCGCCACCGGCCGGCCCGAGGAGCGGCTGACTTTCGACCTGCAGCCGGAGCTGGCCCGGCGGATGGGCTACGGCGACCGGGGCGATGCGCCGGCCGTCGAGCGGTTCATGCGCCGCTATTTCCTGATCGCCAAGGAGGTGGGGGCGCTCACCCGGGTGTTCGCCGCCAAGCTGGAGGCCGAACGGGTCAAGTCCGAGCCCAAGGGCTTCTCGCGCCTGCTGCCCGGGGCCAAGACCAAGCGCAAGAAGCTGGACGAGGGCTTCCACGAGGAGGGCGGGCGGCTGAACATCGACGGGCCGCAGACCTTCGAAAAGGACCCGGTCAACCTGCTGCGGCTGTTCCGCCTGGCCGACCAGCGCAACCTCGACCTCCACCCGGACGCCTTCACCGCTGCGACCCGCCTCTCCGGCCTGATCGGCGCCAAGGTGCGGCGCGATCCCGAGGCAGCGCGGGTGTTCCTGGACATCCTGGCCCACAGCCGCGACCCGCAGCGCACGCTGACGATGATGACCGAAGCAAACGTGCTCGGCCGCTTCGTCCCCGAGTTCGGCCGGATCGTCGCCCAGATGCAGTTCAACATGTACCACTCGTACACGGTGGACGAGCACACCCTGCGGGCGGTCGGAGTGATCAGCGACATCGCGCTCGGCCGTTTCGCCGAGGACCACCCGCTGTCCACTGCGATCATGCCGCTGATCGACGATAAGGAAGCCCTGTTCCTGGCCATGCTGCTGCACGACACCGGCAAGGGCGGGGAGGGCGGCCAGGAGCGGGCCGGCGCCCGGGCCGCGCGCACGGCCTGCGAGCGGCTGGGACTGGAGCGCCACCGCGTCGAGCTGGTCGCCTGGCTGGTGGAGCACCACCTGGTGATGAGCGACTACGCTCAGAAGCGGGACGTCAGCGACCCGCGCACGGTCGCCGATTTCGCCAAGATCGTGCAGAGCCCCGAGCGGCTGCGCCTGCTGCTGGTGCTGACCGTCGCTGACATCCGCGCCGTGGGCCCGGGCGTCTGGAACGGCTGGAAGGGCCAGCTGATGCGCGAGCTCTACAACGCGACCGAGGCGGTATTCCGCGGGGGCCGCGGCTCCGAGGCCAGCACCGTCCGCCGCCACTTCGAGGTCCTCGCCCTTTCGGCGCGCGAGCGCCTGATCGCCGACGCTCCGGACGCCGCCGACTGGGCGCGCTCCATGGAGGACGCCTACTTCGCTGGGTTCACCCAAGACGAGATGCTGGTCCACGCCGCCCTGGCCGCGCGGGCCGAGCGGCAGCGGGGCGCGGCGGCCGACGCCCGGGTGCGGCAGGACCAGGGCGCCGCCGAGATCGTCGTGGCCGCCCGCGACCGGGCGCGGCTGTTCGCGGACCTGGCCTCGTGCATCACCGCGGCCGGCGCCAGCGTGCTCGGCGCCCGGGTCTTCACCTCCCGCCAGGGGCAGGCGCTGGACGTCTTCTACGTGCAGGACGTGGCGGGTCAGCCCTACGGCGCCGACAATCCCAAGTCCCTGGCCAGGCTCGCCGAGTCCCTCGAGGCGGCGGCCCGCGGCGAGGCCTCAAAGGCCGAGGCGCGGCGGCTGGCCGACTTCGGCCGGTCCGCAGCCTTCTCGATCACCCCCACCGTCATGCTGGACAACGAGGCCTCCGAGACCGCCACGGTGGTCGAGGCCTCGGGCCGCGACCGGCCCGGGCTGCTGGGCGGCCTGGCCCGGGCGATCTCGGACGCGGGCCTTTCCATCGTCTCGGCCCACATCGACAGCTACGGCGAGCGGGCGGTGGACGCCTTCTACGTCACCGACGCGATGGGCGAGAAGCTCCGCGATCCCCGCCGCATGACCGCCCTGAAGGCCCGGCTGCTCTCCGCCCTTCAGGAAGCCGAGACCAGTCCCGCCAAGCCCCGCCCCAACCTGCAGAAGGCCCGGGCCAGCGTGGCGCGCTAGGAACGCCCTGCGACATGACGCGATCTGCGCTCGGCCCCGCTTGACCGGAGAAACCGGCTCAGCGCAGACATTCCGCCCGTGACAGACGCCCCCGCCCGTCCGAGCCCCATCCGCCGCGGCGGCATGATGCTCCAGTCGATCATCTTCGCCGGCGGGACCCTGGTCAGCCGGGTGCTCGGCTTCGCGCGCGATGCGGTGATCACCGCGGTGCTGGGCGCCAGCCAGAACATCGCCGCGGACGCCTTCTACACCGCCAACCAGTTCCCCAACCTTTTCCGGCGGATCCTGGCCGAGGGGGCTTTCACCGCCGCCTTCGTGCCGAGCTATTCCCGCAAGCTAGCCGGCGACGAAGCCGACGCCGACCGGTTCGCCTCGGACGCCCTGGCGTCCGTGGCGCTGGCCGCGGTGGTCATCGCGCTAGTCTGCATGCTGGCCATGCCGTGGCTGATGTACGCGATCAACCCCGGCTACGTGGACGAGCCGGCCAAGTTCCAGCTGTCCATCATCCTGACCCAGATCACGATGATGTACCTGCCGTTCATCGTCATCGCCTCGCTGTTCGCCAGCGTGCTGAACGCCCGCGGCCGGTTCGCGGTCTCGGCGCTCTATCCGACAATTCTGAACATCGCCAACCTGGCGGCCGTGCTGCCGCAGAAGGATCCCGTCGGCGCCGCCTACGCAGCCTCCTTCTCGGTGCTCGTCGCCGGCCTGCTGCAGGCTTCGATCGTGTGGTGGTTCGCCCGCAAGACGGGCGCACGCATCCGCCTGGTCCGGCCGCGCCTGACGCCGGAGATGAAGCAGCTGATCCGGGTGGGCGGACCCAACGCCCTGTCGCAGAGCGTGACCCAGGTGAACATCTTCATCACCGGCATCCTGGCATCGCAGGTGGCCGGCGGGCGGACCTGGAACGAGGTCGCCGCGCGGCTCTATCAGTTGCCGCTCAGTTTGGTCGGCGTGGCGATCGGCGTCGCCCTGCTGCCCAGGCTGGCGCAGGCGCTGCAGCGGGGCCGGCACGACGAGGCGCAGGACTCCATGGACCTGGCGATGGTGTTCGCCCTGGCGCTCAGCCTGCCGGCCGCCGCCGCCCTGGTTTCGATCCCCTTCTTCCTGATCGACGGTCTGTTCACCCGGGGCGAGTTCCTGGCCGCCGACTCCGCCGGCGCGGCGAGCCTGCTGCTCCACTTCGGCTGGGGCGTGCCGGCCTTCGTGCTGCTGCGCATCCTGCAGCCCGCCTTTTTCGCCCGCGACGATACGAAGACGCCGATGAAGTACAGCCTGATCTCGGTGGCAGTGAACATCGCCCTGGGCGTCTCGCTGTTCCCGTTGATCGGTCTGGCTGGGGTCGCGGTCGCGACCAGCACGGCCGCCTGGGTGAGCGTCATCCAGATGGCCGTGGCGCTCTGGAAACGCGACGTCTACCGGCCCTCGAAACAGGCGATCTCCAAGATGGCCCGGATCACCGCCGCCAGCGTGATCATGGGCTTGGCCCTGGCCGCCGCCTCCTACTTCCGCCCGGTGTACGAGGCGCCGCTGCACGCGGTGCTGGAGCACGGCGCCAAGGAGCTGTCGCTGGTCGCCGTCTGCGGCCTGGGCGGCCTGCTCTACGCGGTGCTGCTGTTCGCCTTCGGGGGCGTGACGCTTGCGGAGGCCCGCACGGCCTTCAAGCGCCGCAAGGGCGAGGCCGCGGCCGCCCCGCCTGCCGACTTGTCCTGACAGCCTGTTCGGCCTAGGAGGCTGGCCATGGCTCGTACGGTCAACAGCTGGCGATGGCGCCGCGGCTAAGCCGCTCTCCCAAGCCTGCGCTGCGACGCGCCCGTACCTGACTCTTCGAAGCGAAGCCTGATCCCATGACCGACCAAGCTCCCGCCCCCTATGCGGGGCCGACGCGCGTGATCTCCGGCGTGCAGTCCTCCGGCGCCCTGCACCTGGGCAACTATCTCGGCGCGCTGGTGAAGTTCGCCCGCCTGCAGCACGAGATGGAGACCTTCATCTTCGTGGCCGACATGCACTCGATCACCGTGTGGCAGGACCCGGCGCGCCTGGCCGCCCAGACCCGCGAGATCGCCGCCGCCTACCTGTCGGCGGGCCTCGATCCCAAGGTCGCGACCATCTTCCCGCAGTCGGCGGTGCCGGCCCACGCCGAGCTCGCCTGGATCTTCAACTGCACGGCCCGGCTCGGCTGGCTCGACCGGATGACCCAATTCAAGGAGAAGGCGGGCAAGCACAAGGAGCGCGAAAGCGTCGGCCTTTACACCTACCCGGTGCTGCAGGCCGCCGACATCCTGCTCTACAAGGCGACCCACGTGCCCGTCGGCGAGGACCAGAAGCAGCACCTGGAGCTGACCCGCGACATCGCCGGAAAGTTCAACCACGACTACGGCGCGCCCGGTTTCTTCCCGCTGCCGGAGCCGGTGATCCAAGGGCCCGGCGCGCGGATCATGTCCCTCCGCGACGGCAAGGTGAAGATGAGCAAGTCGGACCCCTCCGACTACTCGCGCCTGAACCTCACCGACGACGCCGACGCCATCGCCCAGAAGATCCGCAAGGCGCGCACCGACGCTGACCCGCTGCCGGAGAAGCTCGAGGACCTGGAAGGTCGGCCCGAGGCGCAGAACCTGGTCAGCATCTATGCGGCGCTGTCGGGAC
>NZ_DATAGM010000406.1:0-4939 GCF_036263695.1 Phenylobacterium sp. | reverse complement strand
TGGCGCGAGGCGAAGGTGCACGTACTGACCCACGGCCTGCACTACGCCTCGGCCGTGTTCGAGGGCGAGCGGATGTACGGTGGGGAGATATACAAGCTCCGCGAACACACCGAGCGGCTGTTCTTCTCCGCCCAACAGCTGGATTTCGAGATCCCGTACAGCGTCGAGGAGATCGACCGGGCCTGCATCGAGACCTGCGCCAAGAACGGCCTGACCGACGCCTACATCCGCCCGATCGCCTGGCGCGGATCGGAGATGATCGGGGTGTCGGCCCAGAACACCACCATCCACGTGGCCGTCGCGGTGTGGGATTGGCCGAGCTACTTCTCGCCGGAAGAGAAGGCCAAGGGCATCCGACTGACGTGGGCCAAGTACAAGCGGCCCTCGCCGGAGACGGAGCCGGTCCACGCCAAGGCCACCGGCCTCTACATGATCTGCACCATCTCCAAGCACGCGGCGGAGAAGGACGGCTACACCGACGCCATGATGCTCGACTACCGCGGCTACATCGCCGAGAGCACCGGCTCGAACGTCTTCTTCGTGAAGGACGGGGTGCTGCATACGCCCACCCCAGACTGCTTCCTGAACGGCATCACCCGCCAGTCGGTGATCGCGCTCGCTCGGCAGAAGGGCATCGAGATCGTCGAGCGGCACATCAAGCCGGAGGAGCTGTCCAGCTTCACCGAATGCTTCGTGGTCGGCACCGCGGCCGAGGTGACCCCGGTCTCGGAGATCGGCGAGTACCGCTTCAAACCGGGGACCATTTCGCTGTCGCTGATGGACGACTACGCCCGGCTGGTGCGCCGCCAGCTGGAGCCGGCCTGAGTTAGACCTCTCCCTCCGCGTGCGGAGGGAGAGGTCACCATCTAGATCAGCCACGTCTCCGGCTTCGGATAGGGCTGGTTCTGCACGGCGTAGATCAGGCCGACGACCGAGCGGACGGCGAACCAGATCGCCACGAGGCCCATGAACAGGCCAGCCAGGACCATGATCGGGATGCCGATCAAGATGATCGACAGCACGACGCCCACGCCCATGGCCGCGCCGCCGGCCAGCAGGGCCAGCACAGTGATCCAGAAGGTGCGGATCAGAAACTGGTAGTGGCTGCGCACGAACCAGCTGGTGTTGTCCTTGCCGGCGTGGGCGATGATCACCCCGATGATCGGCGTCAGGCCGCCGGTGAGGAAGCCGCCCAGATAGAGGGCGTAGGTGACGATCGGCAGGGTGCGCTCGTCAGCCGTGGCCGCCGGTTGCGGCGGCGGCAAATGGGTGTGGTCGGTCATGGCCCTCTCCTGGAAGCTCGTGCCCTGATGTGGTCCCTTTTCGCCCAGGCGCCACTTTAAATCGCGTTCATGTTACGCTGTGCGCGTTGCGTGACAGGAGCAGCGGCATGGATCTGGGCTGGTTCGAAGTGGGCCTTCCGGTGGCGGACGTGGAGAAATCCGCGGCGTTCTACGCCAAGCTTGGCTTCCAGGAGGTCGACCGTATGGAGCGGGTGGTCACGCTCCAGAAGGGCGACTGCCGGCTGGCCCTCTATCAGGGCTATCTGGATCCGGACCGGCCGCAGCTGATCTTCTGGCAGGGCGACGTGCCGGCGATCGCCGGCGCGCTCGAGGCCAAGGGGCTGACGTTCGAGCGCCCGCCGGCCCAGGGCGACGGCGGCGGGACCGGGCCATGCTCATGGACCCCGACGGCCACCCGATCTACTTCGTCAACATGCCGGGCGTGACGCGCAACTAGATCTTCGTGAGCGTCAGCTCCACGCCGGCGGCGTCGGCGTCGGGGGCGAGGGCCTGGGGCTTCTCCACGCGCACGCGGACGCGCGTGACGCGGGGATCCGCGACGCAGGCTCTGGCGAGACGCTCGGCGAAGGTCTCGACGAGGTCGACGTGGCCCTCGGCGGCGATGGCCTTGGCGGCTTTGACGACCTTCTCGTAGTTCACCACGTCGCTCAGGGCCTGGGCGCCGGCCACCGGGGCGTCCAGTTCCACGTCGATCACCAACGGCTGGGTGCGGCCGAACTCGTGGGCGTAGGCGCCGATCTCGATATCGAGCCGCAGTCCGCGGACGAAGACCTTGCTCATCTCCACCCGCACCTCGGGCTCAGGAGCCGCGGGCTCGTGCGGAAGCGGGATGACGGACAAGCGAAAGGCAGCTCCTAGGAACGCGGCGCCAGGTGCTGGCCCGCGTCGACGGCGATCATCTGGCCCGTCACTGACTTAGCGTCAATCAGATAGCGGAGCGCCGCGCCGATCTCGGCCGGATCGACGCTGCGGCGGAGCAGGGTGGAGGCGGCCTCAGCCTCGAACTCGCCGTCCTTCTGGTGGATCGAAGGCAGGGTGGGGCCGGGCCCGATGCCGTTGACGCGGATGCGCGGGGCGAGCGCCTGCGCCAGCATCCGGGTCGCCTCCCAAAGAGCCGACTTGCTCACCGAATAGCTGAAGAACTCGGGGCCCGGGCGCCAGACCCGCTGGTCGAGGATGTTGACGATCTGGCCCTCGCGATCCTCGGGCAGGCGGCGGGCGAAGGCCTGGGCCAGGATCAGCGGGGCCCGCAGGTTGGTGTCCATGTGCGCGTCGAAAGAGGCGCGGTTCATGGAGGCCAGGGTGTCGTCCTCGAACACCGAGGCGTTGTTGACCAGCAGGGTGACGGGACCGAGCTCGGTCTCGGCCTCGCCGACCAGGGCGACGGTTGTGGCTTCCTTGCGCAGGTCGCAGGCCAGCAGGGTCGCCTTCCGGCCCCGGGCGCGCACTTCGGCGGCGGCGCTCTCAGCGTCGTCGTCGATGGTGCGGACGTGGATGGCGACGTCGAAGCCGGCTTCGGCGCAGACCCTCGTCAGCGCCCGGCCGATGCGGCGCGCGCCGCCGGTGATCAGGGCGGCCCCTCGGCGGGGGTCAGCCAACCGCGGGCGCTCCGCTCACGGGCTCAGTCCAGCCGGCCGAACTCAAAGAAGTTCAGCGCGGCGATCACGACCAGGAAGAGAACGACGGCGCCGATCGCGATCATGGGCTCTGGACTCCGAATATGACGTCGCCGCGGCTTTACCGGCGCGTGGCGCGAACGGCAAGCGGCCTTGTGGAACGCGCGAGGCCCGGTCCAAGCTTCGGCCAACCAACAAGGTGAGGAGGAACGCCATGCCGCTCGCGCCGATCGCGCCCGAGTCCTTCCAGAAGATCGCCGTCGGCATCGACCGGCCCGAAGACGTGGTGGTGGGGGCGGAGGGCCGGGTGTTCGCCTCCGACCACCAGTGCGCGGTCGCCGAGATCCTGCCGGACGGATCGTTCCTCCGGATGGGGCCGAAGGGCGGCGCGCCGAACGGCATCAACATGGACGCCCAGGGGCGGATCCTGATCGCCAACTTCGGCATCTACGACCGTCAGGACGGGCCGCTCCAGCGGTTCGATCCCGCGACCGGCGCGCACGAGACCTTGCTCGCGAAGGTGGGCGGCAAGCGGCTGACCAGCGCCAACTATCCGGTGATAGACGGGGCCGGGAATATCTGGTGCGCCAACTCCACCCACGCGGAGACCTGGCCGCAGGCGCTGGACGGGCGCGCCGACGGCTTCATCTTCGTGCTGCGGGCGGACGGGACGAGCGAGATCGTCGCCGAGGGGCTCAAGTTCCCGAACGGGATGGCGCTCTCGGCCGACGAGACGTTCCTGTTCTGCGCCCAGACCAGCGGGGCGGACGTGCTGCGCTTCCCCATCCTGCCCGACGCGAAGCTAGGGCCCGGCGAGCGTTACGGCCCGGTGCTGGGCTCCCTGGAGCGCGGCGCTGCGCCCGAGACCACCGGCTGGACCGACGGGATCGGCTTCGATGCGGAGGGCGACCTCTGGGTCTGCCTCCCGGCGGCGAACAAGGTGGTGGCGATCACCCCCTCGGGCGACGTCGTGACCGTGATCCACGATCCGACCGGCGAGCACGTGAACCATCCCACGAACGTGACCTGGGGCGGCCCGGACCTGAAGGACCTCTACATCGGCTCCATCCGCGCCGACTGGATCGCCAAGGGGAGGAGCCCGGTGGCGGGACAGCCCATGGTGCATCAGAGGGCCGCGCAGAGGGCATGAAAGAAAGCGCCCCTTGCCTTCCGCGGCGCTCGCGGTCCATGAATTCGCCGACCGCCGGGCCCTGCGGGGCTTGGCCAGTTATCAGTGATCACTAAGATGCGTATCCGAAGCCGGGTGGGGCCATATGTCCACTGCGGCCAACCATAACGATACGGGTCCAGGAGGACGTCATGCGCGAGTACATGAAATTCTACATCGACGGCCAATGGGTGGATCCCGTCGAGAAGAAGACCCTCGACGTCATCAACCCGGCGACGGAAGCGGTGTGCGGCAAGATCGCGATCGGCTCGGCGGCGGACGTCGACAAGGCGGTCAAGGCCGCCCGCAAGGCCTTCCCGGCCTGGTCGCGCACCAGCCGCGAGGAGCGCCTCGAGGTGCTGCAGCGCATCCTGGCCGAGTACCAGAAGCGCTTCGGCGACCTGGCCAACGCGGTGACCGAGGAGATGGGCGCGCCCGCCTCGCTCGCCCAGCGCGCCCAGGTGCCGGCCGGCATGGGCCACCTGGCCACGGCCGCGAACATCCTGAAGAACTTCAAGTTCGAGGAAGACCGCGGCACGACGATGATCGTCAAGGAGCCGATCGGCGTCTGCGGCTTCATCACCCCCTGGAACTGGCCGCTGAACCAGATCGCCTGCAAGGTGGCCCCGGCCATCGCCACCGGCTGCACCATGGTGCTGAAGCCCTCCGAAGTGGCGCCGTTCAGCGGGCACATCTTCGCCGAGATCATGCATGCGGCGGGCGTTCCGGCCGGCGTGTTCAACCTGGTGCACGGCGACGGCCCGGGCGTGGGCGTGGCCCTGTCCAGCCACCCGGAGGTGGACATGATCTCCTTCACCGGCTCCACCCGCGCCGGCATCGAGGTGGCCAAG
>NZ_DATAGM010000405.1:0-6302 GCF_036263695.1 Phenylobacterium sp. | reverse complement strand
TTGACTGCCGTGGCTGTGGTCGGGATTGCTGCGCGCCAGCCGGCGTCGCGAGAGACGCCTTCCTGCAGTTCAAGGACGCGACGCCGACCCATGAAGAAGACGCTGCTCGCCGCCGCCGCGATCGCCGCCCTCAGCCTCGCGATCGGCGGGGCCTCCTCGGCCCAGGCGCCGGCGCGCCCGACCGCCGCCGAGGCCAAGGCCTTCGTCGATAAGGCCGAGAAGGACCTGGAGGCGGTTAGCCTCTACGTCAACAAGTCCTCCTGGGTGCGGGCGACCTACATCACCGAGGACACCCAGTGGCTCGACGCCAAGGCGAGCGGCGAGCAGAAGGAGCTGGCCACGCGGCTGGCCATGCAGGCGGCCCGGTTCGACGGCGTGCAGACCGACCCGGTCACCGCTCGCAAGCTGAAGCTGCTCAAGCTGTTCCTGACCCTGCCGGCGCCCAACCGCCCCGGCGCGGCGGGCGAGCTGGCGACGCTCGAGGCCAAGCTAGATTCCACCTATTCCACCGGCAAGTTCCAGCACGGCGGCAAGCCGATCACCCTCAACGACGCCGAGGACATCCTGCGTGAGAGCCGCGATCCGGCGGTGACCAAGGCGGTGTGGGAAGGCTGGCACTCGATCGCGCCGGTGATGAAGCCGGACTACGCCAGGCTCGTGTCCCTCGCCAACGAGGGCTCCAAGGAGCTGGGCTTCGCCGACACCGGCGCCCTGTGGCGCTCCAACTACGACATGGACCCCGACGCCTTCGCCGCAGAGACCGACAGGCTGTGGGGCCAGGTGGAGCCCTTCTACAAGAACCTGCACTGCTACGTGCGCGCCCGGCTGAACGAGAAGTACGGCGACGCCGTGCAGCCCCGCACCGGCCCCATCCGCGCCGACCTTCTGGGCAACATGTGGGCCCAGCAATGGGGCAACATCTACGACATCGTCGCCCCGAAGACCGCGTCGGAGAGCTACAGCGTCACCGACCTGCTGGTCTCCAAGGGCTACGACCCGGTGCGGATGGTGAAGACCGGCGAGAACTTCTACTCCTCGCTGGGCATCGCGCCCCTGCCGCAGACCTTCTGGGAACGGTCGATGATCACCCGCCCGCAGGACCGGGAAGTGGTCTGCCACGCCAGCGCCTGGAACCTCGACGGGCGCGACGACATCCGCATCAAGATGTGCACCAAGGTGAACTCGGAGGACTTCGTCACAGTCCACCACGAGCTGGGGCACAACTACTACCAGCGCGCCTACAAGGATCAGCCCTACCTCTTCAAGGGCGGGGCCAACGACGGCTTCCACGAGGCGATCGGCGACTTCGCCGGCCTGTCGGCCCTGACGCCGACCTACCTGCAGCAGATCAAGCTGCTGGATAAGCCGCCGGCCGCCGACCAGGACATCCCGTTCCTGCTGGACATGGCGCTCGACAAGATCGCCTTCCTGCCGTTCGGCCTCTTGGTCGACAAGTGGCGCTGGCAGGTGTTCGCAGGCCAGGTCTCGCCGGACCAATACAACGACGCCTGGTGGAAGCTGCGCACCCAGTACCAGGGCATCGTCCCGCCGGGCCCGCGCCCGGCCGACGCGTTCGATGCGGGCGCCAAGTACCACGTGCCGGGGAACACGCCGTACACGCGCTACTTCCTGGCCCACATCTACCAGTTCCAGTTCCACCGGGCCGCCTGCAAGCAGGCCGGCTGGAAGGGCCCGCTGCACCGCTGCTCGGTGTATGACCAGAAGGCGGTGGGGCGGAAGTTCAACGCCATGATGGAGATGGGCCAGTCGCGGCCCTGGCCCGAGGCGCTGGAGGCCTTCACCGGCGAGCGGCGCACCGACGCGAGCGCCGTGGCCGACTACTTCAAGCCGCTGGACGCCTGGCTGACCCAGCAGAACCGCGGCGAGAAGTGCGGCTGGTGAGGCGCTGAGACAGACGGGGCGCGGCTCTGCGCCGCGCGCCGTTAACTCTCTCCGGGACGACTTTGTTCAGCATTCCGGGTGATCCTGTTCCTGGGTAAACCTAGGATAGGGCCGGGCTGTGCACGTCAAAGGGAAGTCGCAACGGGCGTTCCCGTGGTCGGGGATCATGGGCAGGATGCTGGCGCGCCTGGGCGCCGACCAGCGCGGCGGCGCGGGCGTCGTCTTCGCCCTTATGGCCACCATGATCCTGGTCCCGATGGTCTTCATTGGCGCGAACGTGTCCGTCGCCATGGGCCAGAAGGCCAAGCTGCAGGACTCTCTGGATGCGGCGACCCTGTTCGTGGCCCGTTCGAAGATCACCGACGAGGACGAGCTGGCGGCGATGGGCGAGCGCGCCCTGAAGGCCAACCTGGAGCTCATCGGCGGCGAGCAGGCCAAGCTGCTCGAAGCCAGCTTCGTGCTCGTCGAGGACGACGACGGCGAGCGGATCGTCGGCACGGCCAAGGTACAGCCCTGGGTGCCGGTGACCTGGTGCAAGGTGCACAGCAAGGACGCCTGGTGCTTCACCTCGCGTGCGATCTCGGCCACCACAGAGGTCGTCCGGGCGATCGACAAGATCGAGGTGGCGCTGGTGCTCGACAACACCGGCTCGATGAACAACGAAACTCCGACGCGCATCTCCATCCTGCGGACCGAGGCCGCCAAGCTGGTCGACTCCCTGGCGGCGATCGGGGAGGGCGACGTGAAGATTTCGCTGGTGCCGTTCTCCAACACCGTGCGGGTCGTCGAGAACGTCGACCTCGACAACTACAACACCACCACACAAACCGCGCCCGGCCTGCCGAGCTGGATCGACCCGGTGTCGCGCAGCATGGGCGGCAATAGCTGCGGCGGGAACACTAACGGCAACAACGGCGGCGCCTACAACATGTTTGACTGCGCTGCCGACCGGTTCGCCTTGATGAAGGCTATCGGCGAGGACTGGAAGGGCTGCGTCGAGTCGCGCCAGGACGACTACGACATCTCGGAAGAAGATGACGGCACGTGGAAGTCCCGCTTCGTGCCCTATTTCTGGCCGGACCAAGGGGACGCCGTTCCGGCCGGGGACTCGAAGCGGAACAACTATCTCAAGGACGTTGATCCGAGCGCCGGCACGAGCGGCAATGACAACCAGAAGAAAAAGGCGCTTCTCACCGAGCAGAGGCGGACGGCGAAGTACACCCTTACCGGCTGGCACTCCAACCGGAAGGGCAAGACGTTTGCCCTCAACTCCGGGTTCGGCGGACCATACTACTATGGTCCGAACGCCGGCTGCGAGCTGGAGCCGCTCATCCGTCTCACGACGGACACCGACAAGATCAAGACCGCGATCGGGAAGATGAACGCCATCGGGCAGACCCACATCCCCATTGGGCTCGTCTGGGGCTGGCACACCCTTTCACCGACTAGCGTGGGCCCGTACGGCGACGGCGCTGCATACGGGGCTCAGGACACCAAGAAGTTCATCATCCTAATGACCGACGGCGACAACACCAACTATTCGCCACTCGAGACGGGCATCCAGAACACCTACAACGACAGCTACTATGGCGGTTACGGACTCGTCTGGCAGAAGATCCTGAAGGGCATGGACGAGGGCGACAGCTTCACCAAGCGCACCGAGATCATGGACGACCGCCTGATCGAACTGTGCGACGAGATCAAGGACAAGGGGATCATCATCTACACCATCGGGGTGGTGGCGAGCGCCAACTCGCAGGCCAAGCTCACCAGCTGTGCGTCCGAGCTGAAGGGCAAGAAGCTGTACTACGACGTGTCGAAGACCTCCGACCTCGGTCCGGTGTTCCAGAAGATCGCCGGGCAGATCAGCCAGATGCGGATCGCGCACTAGCAGGCTGCCTCATCGCCGGGCTTGGCCCGGCGGCCCGGCTCGTCGCCTAGGCGCTGAGCGCCTCGCCCGGCGCGCCGCGCGAGACCGAAACCGACTGCACGCAGGAGAGCAGGGCGGCCGCGGTGACCGGCTTGGTCACGTGACCGTCGGCGCCGGCCTCGGTGGAGGCCAGGGCGTGCTCGGGCATGGCGTTGGCGGTCAGGGTGTAGATCGGCATCGGCGTGCGGCCGGCCGTTCGTTCAAGGACGCGGATCTCGCGGATGGCGGTGAGGCCGTCCATGACCGGCATCTGCATGTCCATCAGCACCAGGTCGAACCGCTCCGCGGCTGCGGCCTGCACGGCCTCGGCCCCGTTCTCCACGCAGGTGAGGTCGACGCCGGCGGCCTCCAGGATCAGCTGGACCACGCGGCGGTTGGTGGGGTGGTCCTCGGCCAGCAGCACCCGCATGGCGTCCAGCGCCTCGCCCGGAGCCTCGGCCTCGGCCTCGCGAGGCGCGTGAGCCTCGCTGCGCGGCAGCGGCAGCGTCAGGGTGAAGGTGGCGCCCCGTCCGGGCGCGCCGTGGCCCTCCAGCGTCCCGCCCATGGCTTCGGCCAGCGAGCGGGAGATCGCGAGCCCGAGGCCGGTGCCGCCGAACTTGCGGGTGATCGAGCCGTCGGCCTGCTGGAAACGGGCGAACAGCCGTGCGGCGGTCTCCTCGTCGAATCCGATGCCGGTGTCGCAGACCTCGAACACCAGCCGCCCGGCCTCTTCGCGGACGTCGAGGGACACCCGCCCGGCGGCGGTGAACTTCACCGCGTTGCCCAGCAGGTTCGACAGGATCTGCCGCAGCCGCGTGGCGTCGCCCAGCCGCCAGCCCTTGGCCTGCGGTGCGACCCGGCTCTGGAAGTGCAGCCCCTTGGCCTCGGCCGAGGCCTCGAACAAGGCCGCGCAGGCGTCCACGGAGGCGGCGACGTCGAACGGCTCAGACTTCAGCTCCAGCCGGCCAGCCTCCACCCGCGCCAGGTCGAGGATGTCACTGAGCAGCGCCTCCAGGGTGGCGGCCGAGGTCTCGACGATCCCCACCATCTCCGCCTGCTTGGGCGACAGTGGGGTGCGGGCCAGGGCGCCGGCGACGCCCATCACCCCGTTCAGCGGGGTGCGGATCTCGTGGCTCATGTTGGCCAGGAACTCGCTCTTGGCCCGGTTGGCCGCCTCGGCCGCCTCCTTGGCCTTCAGGAGCTCCAGCTCCGCCCGCTTCTGCTTGTCGATGTTGCGCAGCACGCCGACGGTGCGGATCACCTTGCCATTCTCGTCCTTGATGGCCTCCACGGCCGAGTAGACCCATTGGTGGGGGCCGCTCGGCTGCAGCATCTTGTAGACCTGACGGAACGGCTCGCCGTGCCGTACGTGCCGCTCCCAGGCGGCGATCGCCGCTTCGCGGTGCTCCGGGTGCACCGCACGCCAGATGTCGCGGCTGAGGTCGTCGTAGGTGGCCGAGGGGGTGGCGGTTTCGTCGCCCGCGGCGCTGAGCTGGCGGCGCTTGTAGTCCATCTCCCACATGCGCAGCTCGCCGATCTCGAGGGCGAGCTTCAGCCGCTCCTCGGAGCGCCGCGACTCTTCAAGCGCCTCGCCCATGCCGGTGACGTCGACGCTCATGATCAACAACCCGCCGATCTCGTCGTCCGCGGTTCGCCAAGGGTTGACCTCCACCCGCACCCAGCGAGTCGAACCGTCCGGCGCCTTGATCTGCACCCGGTCGTGGTGCTCGGACCTGCCGGCCAGGCAGCGCCGGTAGACCGGTTCCCAGCGGCGGGTGTCGGGATAGGCTTCGAAGATGTTCTGGCCGATCACCTTGTCGGCCGGCTGCTGCATCCGCCAGCGGGGGCTCGCCTGGATGATCCTCAGATCGCGGTCGGTGACGCACATGGCCACCGGAGCGGAGGCGACGAAGCCGGCGACCATGCGGTCCGCGTGGGAGGCGGCTCGCGCCAGGTCCCGTTCGATGAGGTAGCGGCCGCACTCGTCGGCGGCGAGGGCGGCCAGGTCGGTCAGGTTCTCGGCCACCGTCGCATCGTAGGCGCGCGGGCCGGTGTCGGCGACGACCACCGCGCCGATGCGCTCGCCCGTGGACAGGGTGATCGGGGCGCAGGCGTAGAATCGGGTATGCGGCGGGCCGGCGACGAAGGGGTGGTCGCGGTAGCGGGCGTCGGCACGGCAGTCCTCGATCCAAAGCACCTCGTCCCGCTCCAGGGCGGAGGTCGAGATGGATTGGGCCGTCGGCAGGAAGTGCTTGGCCTGGCCGGTGACGCCGGAATGCCAGGTATGCTCCGCGCCGGCGACCACCACATCGCCGCCGACGACGCCGGCCTGGCGGCGCGCCAGGCGGGCGATGCGGGCCAGCTTGGGCCGCAGGGCTTCGAGGTCGAGCTTCTCCAGGGCGGCCAGGCGTTTCAGGTCGCCCGGGCCTGCTTTGACGCTCTCCGGCATCGCCTCTCCCCTTTGTTTTGCGGGATCATGGCTGATGCGCGT
>NZ_DATAGM010000404.1:0-10847 GCF_036263695.1 Phenylobacterium sp. | reverse complement strand
GCCGGTCCGTAGCTTCCGAGGCCAGCGCGCGGGCCTGGGCGACCGCCTCGCCGATCACCAGCACCACCGGGCCGCTGAAGGCGTGGGCCGCCAGCGCCTGCGGCAGCTGTGCCAGCGTGCTCTGGACGAGGCGCGCGTCGGCGCGGCCGGCGTTCTCCACGGCGACAGCGGGCGTCGTGGGGCTGCGCCCCTCGCCGATCAGCCGCTCGGCGACGGCGGCGGCGGCGTCGCGGGCCATGTAGAGGGCGACGGTGGTCTCGGCGTCGGCCAGGGCCGTCCAGCCCTCCTCGACGATGGAGCCGTCCTGCACGCGGGCGGTGGCGAAGGCCACGCGGCGGGCCTCGCCGCGATGGGTCAGCGGGAAACCGAACTGGGCGGCGGCGGCGCTGGCGGCGGTGACGCCGGGCACCACCTCGACTGCGACGCCGTGCGCTTCGAGGAAGGCCCGCTCCTCACCGGAGCGGCCGAAGACGGAGGGGTCGCCGCCCTTCAGCCGCACCACCTCCAGGCCCCGGCGCGCCAGCCGCAGCATCAGCCGGTTGATGGTCTCCTGCTTCATCGAGGCCTTGCCGGCCCGCTTGCCGGTCTGGATGCGCAGGCAGGTGGCCGGCGCCAGCGCCAGGATCTCGTCGGCCACCAGAGCGTCGTAGAGCAGCGCCTGGGCGCCTTCCACGGCCCGCATCGCGCGGACGGTCATCAGGTCGACGGCGCCGGGGCCGGCGCCCACCAGCAGGACGCGGCCGGCTTCAGGCGGCATGGGCATG
Organism: Phenylobacterium sp.; assembly: GCF_036263695.1. GTDB lineage: Bacteria > Pseudomonadota > Alphaproteobacteria > Caulobacterales > Caulobacteraceae > Phenylobacterium. The sequence goes on along the minus strand of NZ_DATAGM010000404.1, from coordinate 10,083 downwards.
GACTGTCTCCTTCAGGAGGCGTGCGATCTCGGGGCGGCAGGAGCCGCAGTTGGTTCCGGCGCCGGTGGCTTCGCCCACGGCGTCGAGGGTCAGGGCGCCGCCCGAGGCGGCCGCGGCGATGGCCCGTTCGCCCACCCGGAAGCAGGCGCAGACGATCCGGCCGGGATCGACCGCGTCGGCCGCCCGTCCGGCCAGCAGGGCGATGCGGTCGGTGAGCGCCAACGCATCATCCAAGAACCGATCCGCGATCCAGCCGCGGGCCGGCAGGGCGCCCATCCGGGTGATCACCAGCACCCGCTCGGGCCGGCCGCCCAGCACCAGCGCCCGGCGCATCGCGCCCCGGGCCGGATCGTCCATGGCCAGCACCTCCCCCGCCGCGCCCGCCAGCAGCGCCTGCATCACGCCCTGCCGCTCGGCCTCCTGGCCGCGGCCGGCGAACTCGTGGACGTGGCAGCCGTCGTAGGGCGTGCGCCGCCAGACGAGGTCGAAGCCGGCGGGCGCGGTCCAGGGCTCACGAGCGACGAAGAAGCCGCGCCAGGCCTCGCGGTAAGGCGCCACGCGAGCGGGCGTGTGCTTGAACTCCGGCTGCCCCGAGGTCGGGTCCACCCTGGCCTCGATCAGCGGGTTGGCCTTGCCCGAAGGGGCGAAGGCGTCGGTCCAGTGCATCGGCAGGAAGAGGCCGCCGCGCCGCTGGCGATCGGTGAAGCGGGCCGTGACCACCGCCCGACCGACGGGGGTCTCCACCAGCGCCAGCTCGCCGTCGGTGAGCCCGGCCGCGGCCCCGTCCGCCGGGTGCACCTCAAGCATCGGCTCAGGCGTGTGGCGGCAGAGCTCGGGGGCCAGGCCCGTGCGGGTCATGGTGTGCCAGTGGTCGCGCACCCGGCCGGTGTTCAGCGCGAAGGGGAAGTCGGGGGTCACGGCGCTGGCCGGCCCCTTCGCCGCGACGGGGATCATCCGGGCCCGGCCCTCGGGCGTCTGGAAGCAGCCGTCCGTGAACAGACGATCCGTTCCGCCTTCCGGCTTCACCGGCCACTGCACGGGCGCCATCGCCTCGTATTCGGCCTCTGTCAGGTCGGCGAGCGGGCCAAGGTCGAGGCACCGTCGGCCGGCGTTCTCGAAGGCGGTGAGCTGGGCGTACTCGCGGAACACGTCGGCCTGAGAAGTCCAGGCGAAGGCGTCGGAAAAGCCCATCGCCTGGGCCACGTCGGCGACGATCCGCCAGTCGGCGCGGGCCTCGCCCGGGGCCGGGAACAGCGACCTCTGGCGGGAAATGCGACGCTCGGAGTTGGTGACCGTGCCGTCCTTCTCGCTCCAGCCCAGCGCCGGCAGCCGCACGTGGGCGAAGGCCGAGGTGTCGGTGCGGGCCACGCAGTCGGAGACCACCACGAACGGGCAGGCGGCCAGCGCCTCGCGCACCTTGGAGGCGTCCGGCAGGCTGACGGCCGGGTTGGTGGCCATCACCCAGAGCGCCTTCACCTGGCCCGAGCGGACCTTCTCGAACATCTCCACGGCCTTCAGGCCCGGCCGCTCGGCGATGCGCGGCGCATTCCAGAAGCGCGCGACGCGGTCGCGCTCCTCCGGCGAGAAGTCCATGTGGGCCGCCAGCGTGGTGGCCATGCCGCCGGTCTCGCGGCCGCCCATGGCGTTGGGCTGGCCGGTGATGGAGAAGGGCGCGGCCCCCGGCTTGCCGATCTTCCCGCTCGCCAGGTGAGCGTTGATCACCGCCAGCGCCTTGGCCACGCCCTGCGCCGACTGGTTCGAGCCCATGCTGAACAGGGTGACGGCGCGGGGCGTGGCGGCGAACGCCCGGTAGAAGTCGACGACCGCCTTCTCCGGCAGGCCGCAGTCGGCGGCGACGGCGGAGAGACTCTGGTCGTCGGCGGCCAGCGCGGCGAGGGTCTCGGCCAAGCCGGCGACGTGGGCGTCAACGTATGCGCGGTCCACGTGGCCGTGCGCATCGAGATAGGCCAAGAGGCCATTCCACAGCCGCACGTCCGTCTGCGGCGCGATCGGCAGGAAGAGGTCGGCGCCCTCGGCGGTGTCCGTGCGGCGCGGGTCTATGACGATCCAGCTCTGGCCGCGGCCCCTCGCCTGCTCCAGCCTGCGGAACAGCACCGGGTGGGTCCAGGCGGCGTTGTGGCCGGAGAAGACCACGAGGTCGGCCAGGTCCAGGTCCTCGTAGCAGCCGGGCACCAGGTCGGCGCCGAAGGCCTGCTTGTGGGCCGCCACCGCCGAGGCCATGCAGAGCCTGGAGTTGGTGTCGATGTTCCCTGAGCCGATGAAGCCCTTCATCAGCTTGTTGGCCGCGTAGTAGTCCTCCGTCAGCAGCTGGCCGGAGACGTAGAAGGCCACCGAGTCCGGCCCGTGCTCGGCGATGGTCCGAGCGAAGGTGTCGGCCATCAGTCGCGTGGCCGCGACCCAGCTCGTGCGGGCCTCGCCGATCATCGGGTGCAGCAGCCGCCCCTGCAGGCTGACTGTCGAGGCCAGCGCCGCGCCCTTGGAGCACAGGCGGCCGAAGTTCGCCGGGTGGGCCGCATCGCCCTTCAGCGTCAGCGCGCGGGCCTCCCCCGGCTGCGCCGCGATCCCGCAGCCGACGCCGCAATAGGGACAGGTGGTGAGGCGCCCCGCCTCCAAAGGCCCTACCCCCTCACCACGCCCAGCAGGATGCGTCCGCCCTCGACCTTGACCGGGGCGACCGGGGCGCAGCCCTTGCCGCGGTCGGCGCCCATGGGCTCGCCTGTGGCCAGCTCGATCGACCAGTTGTGCAGCGGGCAGGCGACCGCGTGGCCATGCACGATGCCCTGGCTGAGCGGTCCGCCCTTGTGGGGGCACTTGTCGCGCAGGGCGAATATCTGGTTGTCGCCGGTCCGGAAGACGGCGATGTCGCCGCCGGGCGCCGGCACGCGGCGCGCGCCCCGCAGCGGCACGTCGGTGACCGCGCCGACGTCGGTCCAGGCGATAACGGGCTCCTTCACGAGAGCGTTCATGCGGGCTCGAACTCCATACGGCGCGACAGGGGGTTGAACTCGTCCTGGTGGCGGCCGGCGACGCGCTCGGCCCAGGGATCGATCCGGTAGAAGCGCTGCGAGTAGGCGAAGCGGTCGTAGAGGGCGCGGCGGCGCTCGGGGTCCTCGACGGCGACCCGGATGTGATCCAGGCCCACCCGGTCCATCCACTTGTAGATCCGCTCCAGGTACCAAGCCTCTTCCCGGTAGAGCTGGGTGATCGCGCAGATGGTCCAGATCGCCTCTTCCTCGGTGGCGACCTTGGTGAGCAGCTCGGTGCCGCGAATGTGCAGGCCGGCCGCGCCGCCCACATGGATCTCGTAGCCGCTGTCGACGCAAATCACGCCGATGTCCTTGCAGGTCGCCTCGGCGCAGTTGCGCGGGCAGCCGGAGACGCCGAGCTTGACCTTGGTCGGCGTCCACGAGCCCCACATGAACTTCTCGAGCCGCACGCCCAGGCCGGTGGAGTCCTGGGTGCCGAACCGGCACCAGTCCGAGCCGACGCAGGTCTTCACCGTGCGCAGCGCCTTGCCGTAGGCGTGGCCGGAGACCATGCCGGCCGCGTTGAGGTCGGCCCAGACCATCGGAAGGTCGTCCTTTTTGACGCCCAGCAGGTCGATGCGCTGGCCGCCGGTGACCTTCACCGAGGGGATGTCGAACTTCTCCACCACGTCGGCGATGGCGCGCAGCTCGTCGGCGCTGGTCATCCCGCCCCACATCCGCGGCACCACCGAATAGGTGCCGTCCTTCTGGATGTTGGCGTGGGCCCGCTCGTTGATGAACCGGCTCTGCTTGTCGTCGCGGTATTCGCCAGGCCAGGCGCAGAGCAGGTAGTAGTTCAGCGCCGGGCGGCAGGAGGCGCAGCCGTCGGGCGTCGTCCACTCCATGGCCTGCATGATCGCCGGCATGGACTTCAGCTCGTACTCGACGATGGCCTTGCGGACCGCGTCATGGCCGTGGTGGGTGCACTTGCAGACGGCGGCCGGGCCGGTCTGGGCCTCGAAGGCGTCGCCCAGCGTCAGCTGCAGGATCTTCTCCACCAGGGGCGTGCAGGTGCCGCACGAGGCCGAGGCCTTGGTGTGGGCGCGCACGCCATCGAGGGTGGTCAGGGACTTCTCGCCGATCGCTGAAACGATGGCGCCCTTGCACACGCCGTTGCAGCCGCAGACCTCCTGGGAGTCCGGCATCGCCGCAACGGCCTGCTTAGGGTCCACTCCCCGCAGGGCCTCCGTGATCTGCTGGCCGAAGATCAGGGTGTCGCGGACGTCCGAGACGTCCTCGCCCCGCTTCATGAGGTCGAAGTACCAGCCGCCGTCGGCCGCATCGCCGAACAGCACCGCGCCGGCGATCTTGCCGTTCTCCAGGACCACCCGCTTGTAGACGCCGCGGCCGGCGTCGCGGAACACCACGTCCTCGCAGCCGGGGCCGCCGGCGTAGCGGCCGGCCGAGAAGACGTCGACGCCGGAGACCTTCAGCCGGGTCTGCAGCATGGAGCCTTCGTAGGCCCCGTCCTTGCCGGTCAGCACGTCGCCGAGCGTGCGGCACATCTCCCAAATCGGGGCGACGAGGCCGTAGGCGATTCCGCGGTGCTCGGCGCATTCGCCGATCGCGAAGATCGCCTCGTCCGAGGTGCGCATCTGGTCGTCGACCACCACGCCGCGGGCGACGTTCAGGCCGGCGTCCGCCGCCAGGCGGGTGTTCGGCCGGATGCCGACGGCCATCACCAGGAGGTCGCACGGGATGGTGCGGCCGTCCTTCAGCTTCAGGCCCGACACCCGGCCGCCCTCGCCGAGGATCGCTTCGGAGTGCGCCTCGAGCAGGGTCTCGACCCCGCGCGCGGCCAGGGCCTCGCGCAGCAGGTAGCCGGCGCTCTCGTCCAGCTGGCGCTCCATGAGCACGTCCATCAGGTGGACGACGCTGGCCTGCATGCCCCGCTTGGAGAGGCCGTAGGCGGCTTCCAGGCCCAAGAGGCCGCCGCCGATCACCACCGCCTGGCCGCCGTTCTGGGCGGCCTCGGTCATCGCCTGCACGTCGTCCAGGTCGCGGAAGGTGACCACGCCCGGCAGGTGGGCGCCCGGCAGCGGCAGCCGGATCGGGTCGGAGCCCACCGCCAGGATCAGCTTGTCGTAGGGAACGGAGAGGCCGCCCTCGGCCTCCACGGTGCGGGCCTCGCGGTCGATCCGGGTCACCGCCCGGCCAGCGTGCAGGGTGATCCCGTTGGCCTCGTACCAGGCCATGTCGTTGATTACGATCTGATCGAAGGTCTTCTCCCCGGCCAGCACCGGCGAGAGCATGATGCGGTCGTAGTTCACCCGCGGCTCGGCGCCGAAGATGGTGACCTCGTAGCGGCCCGGGTCCCTCTTCAGAACCTCTTCGACCGCGCGGCACCCGGCCATGCCGTTGCCGATGACGACCAGACGTTCCTTGGGCATAGTCCCTCTCCGAACCTTGCACCCGGCGCCTCAGCGCGCGGGCGAAAAACCAAGATGGATTGGACGCCTTTGCCCCACGGACCCGGACGCGCCGGGGATGTCTTCACTCGAACCGTCGTTGGCTCGTCCTCAGCAAGTTAGCCTCGCGGAAGTCCGGGTGGGATGCTGCATTGCAGCACAGCTGCCTTTATTCAGTGCGGCGCCCGCGAAATGGGCGCCCTGACTGAAGGACGCCCAGCCTATGACCACGTGGCAGGCGCCGATCAGACCTTGGCGGCCGTGGCGGTGGCCGCGCCCCAGGTGGTGCGCCACTGCCGCTTGATCGAAGTGAGTCCGACCAGCGCCACCAGCGCCAGGGCGGCGAAGGCGAGGAAGCCAGCCTGGTAGCTGCCGGTCGCCTGCTTGGCCAGGCCGAGGCTGGAGGCGAGATAGAAACCGCCGACGCCGCCGGTCATGCCGACCAGGCCGTCATCACTCCGATTTCGGCGCGGAAGCGCTGAGGCGCCAGCTGGAACACCGCCCTCCGCGCCGCCCCGGCTAAGCCGCGGCCGCTCTCCCTGTACGACCGCGACCCGCTGCGCTTCTGGCAGATCGTCAGCCTCATTCTGCTCGTCCTGCTGATCGCGAGCCTGGCGCGGTAGTGCGGTATGGCTTACGCCGCCACCGCCACCGCCGCGTGCCGCGCGTAGAGGAACTCCAGCACCGAGCCGCGGGCTCGCAGGTATTCGGGATCAGCGGCGAGGTCGAGGCGGCGGCGAGGGCGGTCCAGCGTCACCGTCTCGATCTGGCCAATGGTGGCGGCCGGACCGTTGGTCATCATCACGATGCGGTCCGACAGCAGCACCGCCTCGTCCACGTCGTGGGTGATCATCAGCACCGTATTTCCGAGGCTGGCGTGGATCTCCATGACGCTGTCCTGCAGGTGGGCGCGGGTCAGGGCGTCGAGGGCGCCGAACGGCTCGTCGAGCAGCAGCACCTTGGGCTCCATGGCCAGGGCCCGAGCGATGCCGACCCGCTGCTTCATGCCGCCGCTGATCTCAGAGGGGCGCTTGTCCTTGGCGTGGGTCATCTGCACCAGAGCCAGATTGTGCAGCGTCCAGGCATGGCGCTCGGCGCGGGATTTCTTCCCCCCGAACACCTTGTCCACCGCCAGCCGCACGTTCTCGTAGACGCTGAGCCAGGGCAGCAGCGCGTGGTTCTGAAACACCACCGCCCGTTCCGGCCCCGGCGCGTCGGCGCTCTCCCCGTCGAGGATGACGCCGCCGGTGGTGGCGGGAACCAGCCCGGCGACCACGTTGAGCAACGTGGACTTGCCGCAGCCGGAGTGGCCGATGATCGAGACGTAGTCGCCCGCCTCGACCTGCAGGTGGATGTCGCGCAGCACCTCGGAGGACGCCCCGAAGCTGACGCCGAGCGCCTCGATGGACAGATAGGCCTTGGGCATGATTGCCTCCTTCAGCTCACGGCCGTGCCGCGGGAGACGAGGCGTCCGACCAGGGCCACCAGGCGGTCGAGCGCGAAGCCCACCAGCCCCACCCAGATCAGCGCCACGACGATGTCGGAGATGCGGGACGAGTTGTACTGGTCCCAGATGAAGAAGCCGACGCCGACTCCGCCGAGCAGCATCTCGGAGGCGACGATGGCCAGCCAGCTCATGCCGATGCCGATCCGCAGACCCGTGAAAATGTAGGGCGTAGTGGCCGGCAGGATCACCTTGGCGAAGTGCTCCAGGGGCGAGAGGCGCAGCACCCGGGAGACGTTGTTGTAGTCGTCCGGGATGTTCCGCACCCCGACGGCCGTGTTGATGATGATCGGCCAGATCGAGGTGATGAAGATCACGAACAGGGCGCTGGGCTGGGCCTCGCGCAGGGCCGCCAGCGAGATCGGCAGCCAGGCCAGCGGCGGCACCGTGCGCAGCACCTGGAAGATCGGGTCCAGCCCCCGGTGCGCCCATTTGCTGGCCCCTACCAGCACGCCCAGCGCCACCCCGCAGACGGCCGCCAGCGAGAAGCCGAGGCCCACCCGCGAGAGCGAAGTGGCGACATGCCAGAACAGGCCCTTGTCGACCCCGCCGTTGTCGAAGAACGGGTCGAGGATGATCGGCCTGGAGTCCCGCCAGATGGCGGAAGGGCCGGGCAGTCCCTGCGGATTGGACTGGGCCATCACCTCCCAGACCATGCCCACAGTCAGGAGCACGATGAGCGGCGGGACGCCCGTCTCCGCCACCCCGCGCCCCGCGGCCGCCAGCCGGGATGCGAGCGGCCGGGCGCGGCGCGGCAGGGGGACGATGGAGGCGGCCTTGGGGGCCGGAAGGTCCTCGGGTTCGATCACGTGGGCGGCGCTCATGCGGGCCTCCGGGGCTTAGGCGAGGGACTTGATGGCCTGGGCGTCGAGCCAGGCCTTGGGGTCGACGGGGTCGAAGACCTTGCCGTCGAAGAAGCGCTCGAGGCCGCGGCTGTCGCCGTCGGGCCCTGGGACGCCGATCGCCTTGGCGGCCTCCCGCCACAGGTCGGAGCGGTTGACCTTGCCGACCAGCGCCGTGGTGTCGGTTGAGGCCGGCAGGACGCCCCAGCGGACGTCCTCGGTGAGGAACCACAGGTCGTGCGACCTGAAGGGGAAGCTGGCGTTGTTCGACCAGAACTTCATCACGTGCGGGCTGGCCTTCTCCACCCGCCCCGAGCCGTAGTCGATGTCGGCCAGCTGCCGGGGCAGGATGTCGGCGATCGGCACGTTGATCCACTGCCGGCCGGAGACGATCTGGCACATCTCCTCGCGGTGCTCGCGCGGCTCGCACCACTGCTGGGCCTCCATCACCGCCATCAGCAGGGCCTTGGCGGCGAGGGGGTGCCTGTCGACCCAGTCGGCGCGCATGCCGAGCGCCTTCTCCGGGTGGTCCATCCACAGCTCGGACGTGGTGCAGGCGGTGTAGCCGATCTGCTGGCTGACCAGCTGGCCGCCCCAGGGCTCGCCGACGCAGAAGGCGTCCTGCGTCCCGGCCTTCATGTTGGCCACCATCTGCGGCGGCGGGATCACGATGGTCGAGACGTCCACGTCGGGGTTCACCCCGGCCGCCGCCAGCCAGTAGCGGATCCACAGGTCGTGGGTGCCGCCCCGGAACGTCATGGCGACCTGGGCCGGCGTGCCCTTGGCCTTCAATTCGGCGAACCTCGCCTTGGCGGCGCTGGCGTCGAGGCCGACCTTCAGCCCCTTCAGGTCGTTGCCGATGGAGATGGCCTGGCCGTTCAGGTTCAACCTGGCGAGGGTGTACATCGGCACGGGCTTGCCGCCGGTCGCCTGGCCGGTGCTGATCAGGTACGGCATCGGCGAGAGGATGTGGGCCCCGTCTATCCCGCCGCCGCCCGAGCCCAGCACCAAGTTGTCGCGCGTGGCGCCCCAGCTGGCCTGCTTCAGCACCTCCACCTCGGGCAGGCCGTACTTGGCGAATAGCCCCTTCTCCTTGGCGATGATCAACGGCGAGCAGTCGGTCAGCGCGATGAAGCCGAGCTTGGCGCCCTTGACCTCCGGCCCCTTGCCGTCGGCGAAGACGCCGGCCGGCATGGCGGCCTTTGCGTCGCCCGCCGCCTTGGCGCTCTCGCTCTTCGATCCGCAGCCCGCGAGGGCCATGGCCCCGGCGCCGGCCAGCAACAGGCGGCGCGACGGGCTCTTGATGGTCGTATCCATGGTCATCCCCTCAGAGCTTGAACTCGAAACCGAGCCAGAACCGCTGGCGGCTCGGGAATCCGGGCGCGCCGGCGTAATCCGCCCACTTGGCGAGCACGGTGATCTTCTTGGTGACTGCGGCTTGGGCGAGCAGGTTGAGCTCGTTCCCCAGATCGGCCCCGCCCCGTTCTGCCTCGAAGCTGTGGTAGCGGACCGTCAGTTCGATGTTGAACAGGTGGTCGGCCTTCCACGTCGGCCTGACGGTCAGGCCGATGTTGGCGTCCTGCAGCCCGTTGGGCGGCGTGGTCAGGAAGACGTCGGCCCAGCCCTGAAAGGCGTGCAGCGTGCCCAGCGGTGTCTGGAAGGCACGCGCGCCGTTCCCCTCCAGCGACTCGTAGGCGCCGCGGACGGTGAACATGCCCGACGTGCCAGAGAGCTCCGCGGCCCGGTAGTCCAGGTCGAAGCTGGCCGGATTTTCAGCGTAGTCGGTCTGCCGGGCGTAGCTGGCCGCGTAGCCGAGGCCGAGCGGTCCGGCCTTGGCCTTTCCGGTGACCCGCACGCCTGATGTGAGGCTGGAATTCCCCGGCGAGTTGGAAAAGTCGAAGGCGTAGGCGAACAGGGCCGGCTTGAAGGTCTCGGGCCCGGCGTAGGCGACGTTGACCAGCCAGCTGTCGCTCTTCCAGTCCAGGTCCTCCGCGAACACCCGGTTGACCCGGTCCACATAGACCACCGAGCCCTTCACCTTGCCCACGGCCACATCGGCGCGGAGCGCGTCGAAGGTCTGCTCGTCCTGTCGCCAGGCCGCGCCGCCGACGAAGCGTTGGTCGTCGAAGTTGATCCGCTGGCGCCCGAGCGTCGCGCCGAAGGCGGGGCTCGGGTTCCAGCTGACCTGCAGCCGGTTGATCTCCGCGACCTCGGGGTCGCCGATCACCGGATACTGGGTCTTGGCGTTGACCGTGGAGTTGTAGTCCTCGTCGAGGAGGTCG
>NZ_DATAGM010000403.1:0-13412 GCF_036263695.1 Phenylobacterium sp. | reverse complement strand
AAGCGGCGGCCGCCGGCCCGTGGAAGCGGCCTCCCGATGAGCGGACAAAGCAACGCCCCCGCGCCGTTTCTCGCGCGGGGGCGGAGCCGTCGGTGAGGTCTAGCGGCTGCCGTAGCGGTCGTTGCGCTCATCGCGGTAGCTGCGCTCGTCCCGACCGTGGCGGACATCATCGCGGATCGTCGCGCTGAGACGGTCCAGCCTGGCCGTGATCGTCGCCTCGCTCCGAGGGCTGAGGAAGCCCCGGCGATTGCGCAGCGACCGTTCTTCACGCTCGATGGCGGTCAGGGTGCGGAGCGCCTGGGCGCCTTCCGCACGGCTGAGCCGGCCATTGTCCATGTTGCGGCGGATGCGCTGGTCGAGCTCGGCCTGGCGCTCGTCGATGCTCTGCGCGCCCTGAGGATAGTCGACCCGCTGCGGGCGCCCGTCGGTGGAGATCCAGCGGCCGCGGCTGTCATAGTAGCCCACCGCTTCGCCGCGCACCCAGCGGCCGTTCTCGTAGTAGCCGGGCTGAGGATCGGCGATCCAGGCGCCGCTGGCGTCGCGCCGTCCGGCCGCTTCTCCAGAGATCCAGTGGCCGTCCGAATTGTAGCGGCCCGTCGCGGGGCCCGCGATCCAGCGGCCGGAGCGGTCGTAGTGGCCGGCCGCGGCGGCGACCCAGCGGCCGTCACTGGTATAGTAGCCGCCCGCGGAGGCGGGAACCCAGAGGCCCCTGGCGTCATAGTAGCCGGCGGTGGAGGCGTCGGTCGCCGCTTGGATCCAGCGGCCGTCACGGTCGTAATGCCCGCGAGGCACCCCGTCGACCCAGGCGCCGTTGCGGTCAAAGTAGCCGCTCGCGCTGTCGCGGGCGACCGCATTGGCGTGCCAGACGCCGTTGTCGTCGTAGTAGCCGTAGGCGCGGGTGCAGTCCTGCTGGCCCTTGGTCACCTGGTTGCCGATCAGCGCGCCGGCGATGCCGCCGATGACCGCGCCCTGAGTGCGGTCGCCGCGGCCGGCGATGGCGCTACCCGCGGCGGCCCCGATGCCGGCGCCCACCACGGTCCCCGCGACCCGGTTGTTCTGCCGTTGCTCGCAGGTCTGTTGCGCAAGCGCGGCGCTAGGGATCAAGGCCGCGGCGCAGACGCCGGCGACCAGGGTTTGAATTCGCATTGAGTGAGGCTCCTGGGGACGAGGCGTACTCGTCCCGACGGACAATATGTAAGCTTTCGACTCAGAGCCGTCAAGTGGTTGAGCGAACAAACCTAAACCAAACAAAATAGTGCTAAACATAATGATGATTATCTGTCGTGAGAATGCTGTAACTCGCCAACAGAAATCTAGAAATGGCGGCGGGGAGTGGAACGAATCTTACGGTAGCGCTTTAGATATAATAAGCAAAAATGGGGTGGCTACTTTTGCAGGGCCCGCCTCGGTCGAGGTGGCGCCGCCGCCTCGCGCGCGCGCCGCCAGCGGCGCTTAGACAGACGACAGCCGAGGAGCGACTCGATGGCCTGGAACAACCCCCTTCGCCGCAGAGCGTCCGCCGACGGCGTAGTGTCCGACCCGGCGCCCCTGACCGGCGACGATATGCGCGCCGCCTACAAGGAGGGGCGGCGCGACGCCCGCAGGCAGCGCAAGCGCCACCCGCTCGGCATGACGCTTTTGTTCGCAGCCGCCGCGGTCGGCCTTGGCGTCATCGCCTATGCAACCTTCGAGGGCTCTTTCGGACGCGGGGGCGAGCGCCTCGACTCAGATCTGGCCGTGGCCGCCGACAACGCCGAACCGGTCGTGCGTGACGCCGCTCAGCAGGCCGGGGCGCAGCTGAAGGAGTCCATGTCCGGCGGCGAGCCCAAGACCACCCCGTAGGGGGCGTCTAGACTGACGCCCGACTAAGCCGTGGACGTCTCTTCCGCCGCCGCCAGATCGGCGGCGGCCTTGGCCATCATCTTCTGGAAGGCGCCGCTGCGGATCAGCTCGCGCCGCTCCTCCAGACCTCTGTGCAGTTCGACGAGGACCCTGGCCGCAGCGTCCTGGCGCTGGATGGCTGCCCAATAGGCGGCGACCTTCCGGTTCGCCGGGATCGGGTCGTCCACGCCCACGGACGGCAGCACGTTCTCCACGAGGAAGAGGGCAGGGACGAGGGCGCAGTCGGCCATCGTCAGCCGTCCGCAGCAGGCGAACCCGTCCTCGCCGATCATCCGGTCAAGCGCCTTGAGATTGCGCACGACCTGGCCGCCGAGCAGGTCGACGATCCCCTGGTTGCGCGTGGCGGCGCGGGACTGCGGCGAGAGCATGAACATGTTGTTCATGATGTAGATGTCGCCGATGCGCGCGATCGTCCGGATGTGCGCCGTCTCACGCGGCGTCGCGCCGAGCATCGAAGGCTCCGGGTAGATCTCTTCCAGGTACTCGGCGATCACCTCCGACTCCGGCATGGCGTCGCCGTCGATGTCGAGCACCGGGATGCGGCCGATCGGATGGTCCTGGCGGAACTGTGCGGTTCCGAATGTCGCCGGCCGCACAATCTCGATGTCGGTGAGGCCCTTGGCGTAGATCTGCATCCTGACCCGAGCGGAGTAGGGACTCAGATCCCCGGAATAGAGCTTCATCGCCATGTCGAGCACCTCCTGTGGCCCGCCAGTGGATCACGGCGCGTGCGGCCCGTCACCGTACAAGCGCGCCGCCACGGGATGGCCTGAGCCCGCGCGCCGGGCTAACTCCTTGGCATGGCACGGACGAAGCAGAGCGCCGAATTCGACATCGAGGTCGGCGGAGAGCCCTATCTCTGGCGCCTTCAGCGCAAGCCCCATTGGTCCAGCGACCCTGCGGAGCGGCGCGGCATGGGCGTCGCCGTGCGTCACCGGGAGGGGCAGCGGGAAGCCGTGCTGCAGTTCCCGCCGGGCCCGCAGCCCCGGTTCGGCGCCCCGCAGCTGCAGGCCGCACGGATCGACCCGGAGCTCGTCGCGAAAGCCATCGAATCCGCCATCGCCGCGGGATGGGAGCCGCTGTCCCGAGGCAAGACGGTCACCTTCCTCGTGGATGAGACCGGCGGCTGAAATATGGAGGGGCGCTCGAGCCTCTAGAGCCCCAGACCGGGTCCCACCACAGGAACGAACTCCTCGCGCGCTTCAACGCAGAGTCTCCGGTCTGTACAGCTTCGCGGGCGAGGTAGGTCGACAACCCCGCAGGTCGTCCAGCTGTGGGCGCCGCTGGGGCGGCAAGCTTAGCCACAAACCTGTCACAGAGCCTTAGCGCAGCTGTCACGACGCCTGCCTAGAAGGGCGCCGGGCAGGCGGGCGGCTGGGGCTGGACAGCTTCTTTGAGCGCCATCGCGTGCACCGTCAGACGATACGGTGGAGAAGCACGATGACCGGGGTTCCGAAGCTGAAGACCCTACTGATTACGGGCCTTAGCGCCCTGGCGCTGGCCGGCTGCGGCGGCGGGGGCGGCGACAGCATCGCTTCGCCGGGCGAGGGCGGATTCTCCGGCGGCGGCGGCGGCGGCGGTGGCGGCGGCGGTGGCGGCGGTGGTGGCGGCGGAGCCGCTGCGGACTGCCCGGCCGGCTTCACCAATGTGGGCACCATCGCGGGCGGAACGCTCCGCGCCTGCCAACTTCCGCAGACCATCCTCGGCAACTTGCTGGTGCCGGCCCGCCAGGGCACCGTCTACGCCATCAGCGGCCGCACCGACGTCGGCCAGGACCGCGGCGCGGATCCGGCCAATCCGCTGGCGGGGACCCAATCGGGCACCCTGACCATCGAGCCGGGCGTGCGCATCTACGGCAGCGGCGGCCTCGACTACCTCAACGTCCAGCGCGGGTCGCAGCTGATCGCCGAGGGCACCCCGACCAATCCGATCATCTTCACCAGCCGCACCGATATCGAAGGCACGGACGGCGCCGACACCATCGGGCAATGGGGCGGCATCGTCCTGAACGGCCGCGCGCCGATCAACGCCTGCCCGGCGGGCGCGACGCCGCCCAGCATCAACTGCGTGGCCACCTTTGAAGGCGGCGTCTCGCTCTACGGCGGCAACACCCCGAACGACTCCTCGGGCCGGATCCGCTACGTGCAGGTCAAATACCCGGGCTTCGAGGTGCAGCCGAACCGCGAGCTGAACGGCATCAGCTTCAACGGCGTCGGCGCGGGCACGATCGTCGACCACGTCCAGGTCCACAACAGCTCGGACGACGGCATGGAGATGTTCGGCGGCACAGTGAACCTGCGCCACATCGTGCTGACCGGGAATGACGACGACAGCCTCGACACCGACAACGGCTACCGCGGCGCCATCCAGTTCCTGCTGATCCGCCAGCGGGCCAACGGCGGCGACCGGGGCTTCGAGATGAGCTCGGCGGGCAGCGCGGCGCTCAATTCGGCGCCGAAGGTCGCCAACTACACCGCCATCGGCACGACCCGCGTCGGGGCCGGCGACGTCCAGGTGCTGAACACCGGGACCGGCGGCCGGTTCATGAACGGCGTCCATGTCTCCACCCACACCAGCGCGGCGTGCCTGGACGTGGACGACAGCTCGACCATCGCGGCCGGCCCGCGCTGGGACTCGGTGGTCTTCTCGTGCGCTGTCCCGTTCAACGCGGACGCGGACGACGAGGCGGCCCTGTTCAACGCCGGGACCAACAACGCCACGACATTCGCTTCCACCCTGAGCGGCTTCGTGAACGGGGCCGGCGAGAACGCCCGGCCGGTGTTCAACGCCGCCAGCGTCGATCCCTTCTTCCAGAACGTCAGCTACATCGGCGCGGTCCGGGACGCGAACGACACCTGGTGGCAGGGCTGGACCTGCGGCCTCGCCGGCGGCGCCAGCTGCTGATCTCGCGGGCGGGGCCCTTCGCGGCCCCGCCTCTCTCGACTCGACGACTCTCAGGGGCCTCCTCACATGACCCACTCCACCCGCCCTCTCCTGGGCCTGCTGCTCTGCACGAGCGCGCTCCTGGCGCCTGGCCTCGTGCACGCCCAGGCGGCCGGCCGGGCCGCGCCTCCGGCGGAGGGCGAGGTCGAAGAGCTCGTCGTTCGCGGCCGCTACATCCCCGAGGTGATGCGCGAGACCTCCGAGGTGACCAGCGTCGCCACGGCCGAGGACCTGCAGCGCCAGGGCGACGACACGGCCGCCCTTGCGCTGACCCGCCTGGCGGGCCTCAGCGTCGTCAGCGGCAAGTTCGTCTACGTCCGGGGCCTGGGCGAGCGCTATTCGTCGGCGATGCTCAATGGCTCTCCGTTGCCGAGCCCCGAGCCGCTGCAACGGGTCGTGCCGCTGGACCTGTTCCCCAGCAACATCCTGGCCAGCGTCAACGTCCAGAAGACCTACTCGGTCAACTACCCCGGCGAGTTCGGCGGCGGGCTCATCGATCTGCGCACCCTGGCCGTTCCCGACGAGCCGTTCCTGACCATGGGCGCCAGCCTCGGCGCCAACTTCGAGACCACCCTGAAGCGGGGGATCACCTACTACGGCGGCGACCACGACTGGCTGGGCGTCGACGACGGCACGCGCGAGCTGCCCGGGCCGGTGCGGACCGCCATCGAGACGGGCCGGCGGATCGACTCCACCAACTTCAGCGACGCCGACCTGCAGGTCATCGGCCAGAGCTTCGAGAACGCCAACATCAACGTCCTGCAGAACCTGGGCGACGTGCCGTTCAACGGCAGCTTCGACATCTCCGGCGGCCGCTCCTGGGCGCTGGACTGGGGCACGCTCGGCTTCGTGGCGGTCGGCGGCTTCGACTCCAGCTGGTCCACCCGGCGGGCGACCCAGCAGGAGGGCGTCGTCAGCCTGGACGGGCTCTCGGTGCAGGAAGACCTGCAATCGCTCTCGACCCAGAACGACATCGTCATCAACGCCCTGGTGAGCGGCGCCCTGGAGACGGACAACCACGCCATCCAGTGGACCAACTTCTACGTCCGCAACGTCACCAAGGAGACCCGCTCCGTCGAGGGCGAGAGCGCCCGGGCCTCCAACTTCATCCGTGACGACCACACCGCCTGGTACCAGCGCGAGCTGTTCGACACGCAGCTGACCGGAGAGCACGAGTTCGGCGATCTCGAGATCGACTGGCGCGGCTCCTACGCCCGCACGGAGCGCGACGCGCCCTACGAGCGGCAGGTGCGCTACCGGCTGGTCGACGGCAATTACCTGCACAACCCGCAGTCGGACGCCAACTTCATCCGGTTCGGGGAGCTGGAGGACACCGCCGCCAGCGCCGCGGTCGACTTCCGTTACCGCTGGGAGAACTCCTGGTTCACCGACACCACGCTGTCGGCGGGCCTGGCCTGGCTCGACACCGACCGGTTCTCGGACCAGCGGGTGTTCCGCTTCACCACCACGACCACGCCGCCGCTATCTTTCCAGATGCAGCGGGTGGACTACCTCTACTCCGACTTCAACATCGGCCCGAACGGCCTGATCCTGCGCGAGGTGACCGGCTCCGAAGGCGCTGCCGCCTACGAGGCGGGGCTGACCACCCGGGCCGCCTACGCTCAGTTCGAGGGCGAAGTGCTCCCCGCCGTGCGGCTCACGCTCGGCGCCCGCTACGAGGAGGGCGAGCAGACCGTCCAGGCCGTTGACCTGTTCGACACCGGCGTGCCGCTCGAGGGCCGCAAGCTGGAGAACGACTACGTCCTGCCGGCCGGCACCATCACCTGGAACTTCGCCGAGGACCAGCAGCTGCGCTTCGGGGCCTCCAAGACCATCGCGCGCCCGCAATTCCGGGAGCAGGCGCCGCAGCTCTACCTCGACCCGGAGTCGGACCGCACCTTCATCGGCAACCCGTACCTGCTGGACTCCGAGCTCCTGAACCTCGACCTGCGCTACGAGCGCTACTTCGACCGTGGCCAGTTCGCCACCGCCGGCGCCTTCTACAAGGACATCGACCGGCCGATCGAGTCGGTGGTCAACGAGTCCGGCTCGGGCCTGCAGCAAAGCTTCCTGAACGCGCCGCGGGCCGTGCTCTACGGCGTCGAGGGCGAGTTCAAGAAGTACTTCGAACCCTCGTTCGGGGTCAGCTGGATCGACGACAAGCGCTGGCTGATCTCCGCCAACTACACCTACACCAAGAGCGAGGTGCGGGCGGAGGACGGCGACGTGGTCTTCCCGCGTACCGAGGCCGGCCGCCCCGCGCCGGCGACCACCTTCGTGACCAACGGCAGCCGCCTGCAGGGCCAGTCCGAGCACCTGGCCAACCTCCAGTTCGGCTTCGAAAGCCTGGACGAGATGACCCAGGCCACCTTCCTGCTGAACTACGCCTCGGAGCGGATCACCGCCCGCGGCCAGTCCGGCGCGCCGGACTTCGTGCAGGATCCGGGGCTGATGCTGGACTTCACCTTCCGCCACCGGTTCGAGAACTGGGGCCGGGAGTTCACCTTCGGCGTCGAGGCGCGCAACCTCCTGGGTGAGGAGTTCATCGAGTCCCAGGAGCTGGGCGGCGACGAGATCATCCTCAACGGCTACGAGCTCGGCACCAGCCTCAGCGTCAGCGTCTCCACGCGGTTCTGATTTGCTCCTCCTCTCGCCCGAGGCGCAGCCCGAGGGGAGAGGATAAAGGATAGGGGCGATCGGGCCTCTCGGCTCCACCGGATGGCGCCCCGCGAGCGAGGCGGCGCCGTTGCGTCCTTCGTCTAGCCGCCTGCGGGGCGGCGAGGCCGCTTCACCCCTCTCCTCATTCCTCTCCCTTCGCGCTTCGCGTCGGGGGGAGGAGGCAGGGCGACAACCCCGCCCACTGTCACGTTTGTTTCATCCAAGCGTCACGGGAGCGTCAGCCCGGTCCGCCAAAAGTCCCGCGCCCGCCGAGACGGCGGTGAGGGGGATAGAGGTTGAACCTCAGGTTTGAAGGGTTCCGGGGCGTGCCGCCGAGGCGGCTGCTGCGCGGGTTGGAGGTGGTGCTGGTCGCGGCGATCGTGGCCGAGGCGGCGCACCTGGCCTGGGCGGCCGCAACGCCGCTGTCGCCGCAGGGCGCCGCGCCGATGGCCGTGCGCCTGCCCGCGCCGGTGGACCTCTCGATCCTCGAACGGTTCGATCCCTTCTTCCGCCGCGGCGACGAGAGCTCTGTCCAGGCCGCCGCCGGCGGCGAAGCGCCCTCCGGCCCGGTCCTCTATGGCGTGCGCTCCGGCGGCCGCGGCTCGGCCATCCTGGCGGTCGGCGGCGGCGCGCAGCAGATCTACGACGTCGGCGACGAGGTCGCGCCCGGGCTGGTGCTGGCCGCTGTCGGCGCCGATCACGTGGTCCTCAGCCGCGGCGGGGCCAAGCAGAAGCTGGGCTTCCCCACATCAGCCGGCGGCGGCGCGTCCGCGCCTCACGTTCCGGCGGCGGCGCCGGTCACAGCGCCGCCGGGCGCGGTCGATCCGAAGCGACTGCTCGATGAGACCTCGCTGCTGCCCCGCCTGCAGGATGGCAAGCCCAGCGGCTACCAGGTGATGGCCCCGGCCGCGAGCCCGGCCCTCCAGGCCGCAGGCCTGCAGCGCGGCGACGTCCTGCTGGCGGTCGACGGCGTCGGCCTGACGCCTGAGCGGGTCGCCGAGCTGCCGCAGACCCTCGCCAGCAACCCCGAGGTCGAGCTGCGCTTCGAGCGCGCCGGCCAGGTGATGACCAAACGCGTTCGGATGGAGCCCCGTTGAAGCGCCTAGCCAAAATCGCCCTGTTCGCCAGCGCTCTGTGCTTGGCGAGCCCGGGGGCCGCCGCCCTGGCGCAGCAGGGACAGGTCCTCAACCTGCAGGACGCCGACATCCGGGTGTTCATCCAGGACGTGGCCCGCGCCACCGGCCTGACCTTCGTCGTGGATCCGCGGGTGCAGGGCCGCGTCACCGTCTCCAGCCAGGAGCCCCTGTCCCAGACCGAGCTGTTCGAGGTGATGCTCTCGACCCTGCGGGCCAACGGCCTCGTCGCCGTGCCGTCCGGAAACCGCACCTACCGCATCGAGCCTGCGGCCGGCGCGGGCCAGGCCGGCGGGCCCCAGGCGGCGGGTTCCGCCGCCGGCTTCTCCACACAGGTGTTCCGCCTGCGGGCCCTGGACGCCAAGTCCGCGGCCGAGACGCTTCGCCCGCTGGTCAGCCCGCAGGGTGCGGTGATGCCCAGCCAGCGCGGCAACCTGCTGGTCGTCGCCGACTACGCCGACAACCTGCGCCGGGTCCGCAGCCTGCTGGCCCAGGTGGACCAGGACCGCGGGACCACGGAGACGGTCACCCTGCGCTCCAGCTCGGCCCGGGAGATCGCGGGGGTGCTGAACGAGCTGCTGGCCGGCCCAGGCGGGGATCCGCGCGCGCGCAATGGCCTCGTCTCCATCGTGGTGGTGGACAGCAGCAACTCGATCATCCTCAAGGGCGAGCCCGAGGTCGTCCAGCCGCTGCTGGGCGTGATCGCCGACCTGGACCGCCGGGCCGAGAGCGCCGGCGACGTGCGGGTCGTCCAGCTACAGCACGCCAACGCCGAGCAGCTGGTCCCCGTCCTGCAGCAGCTGGTGGGCCAGGCGCCGACCGTTGCGTCGACCGCCGCCACCGGCGGGCAAGGGGAGGGGGCGGCGCAGGCCGCCCAGGCGGCCGCGGCGGTGGTCCCCGCCGTCGCCAGCTCCGGGGGCGGCCGCGCCAACATCGGCCGCTATCCCGGGGCCAACGCCATCATCATAGCCGCCGATCCCGAGACCCAGCGGATGCTGGCCGAGGTGATCCGCCAGCTCGACGTGCGGCGCCAGCAGGTGCTGGTGGAGGCCATCGTGGTGGAGGTGTCCGACGAGGCGGCCAAGCGGCTGGGCGTCCAGTTCGCCGTCGCCGGGATCAACGGCTCCAACATCCCCTTCGCGGCGACCAACTATTCCAACACCGCGCCCAACCTGCCGGCCATCCTCGGCGCGGCCGCGGCCGAAGGGAAGCTGCCGGAGAACTCCACGACCATGGAGCTGCTGCGCAACGCGGCGGTCTCTTCGCTGCTGGGCGCGAACGGGATCATCACCGGGGGCGCCGGGAACATCAACGACGACGCCCTGTTCGGGCTGATCATCAACGCGGTGAAGAGCGACACGGCCTCTAACCTGCTCTCCACCCCCTCGATCATGACCCTGGACAACCAGGAGGCCACGCTGCTGGCCGGGCAGGAGGTGCCGATCACCACCGGCGAGGTGCTGGGCGACGACAACAGCAATCCGTTCCGCACCATCCAGCGCCAGAACGTCGGGGTCGCCCTCGAAGTGAAGCCGCAGATCAACGCCGGCGGCACGGTCACCCTGTTCCTGCGCCAGGAGGTCTCCTCGGTGGCCGGCCCAGTTAGCGCCAATTTCGAGGAGCTGATCCTCAACAAGCGCGAGATCACCACGACGGTGAATGTCGACGACGGCGAGATCGTCGTGCTCGGCGGCCTCCTGGACCAGAACGAGCGCATCTCGGTCGAGCGCACGCCGCTGCTCGGCGACGTACCGGTGCTGGGGCACCTGTTCCGCGGCACCAATAAGCAGAAGACCAAGACCAACCTCATGGTCTTCATCCGGCCGACCATCGTGCGCGACGCCGCCGGGGCGCGCGCCCTGACCGGACCGAGGTTCGGCTACATCAGCGACCGGCAGCCCCGCCGCGACGCGGCGGCCCTGAGCGACCTGGAGGCGCTGGTTCGCCACTACATGGGGGCGACGCCGCCCAACGCCCTTCCGCCCGCCGCGCCGCCACAGGCGCCTCAATGAGCGTCCTCGCCTATCCCTTCGCCAAGAGCTGCGGCGTCGTCCTGCTGGACTTCGACGGCGTCGCCCGCGTCGGCCTGCGCGAGGGCGCCGATCCGGCCGCCCTGATCGAAGCCCGCCGGGCGCTCGGCGCGCCGATGAAGGTGGAACACCTCAGCCGCGCCGACTTCGAGCGGCGGCTGTCGGAGGTCTATGCCGGCGAGGGGCTGTCCGGGCCCGGCGACGACTTCGACATGTCGGGCGGCCTCGAGGGGCTCGTCGATGACATCCCGGTCGCCGCCGACCTGCTGGAGACCCAGGACGACGCCCCCATCATCCGGCTGATCAACGGCCTGATCGCCGAGGCCGTGCGGCTGGGCGCCTCGGACGTGCACATCGAGCCCTTCGAGCACGCCCTGGTCGTCCGGATCCGCGTCGACGGCGTCATGCGCGAGGTGCTGAGCCTGTCGCAGCGGCTGTCGCCTCTGCTGGTCTCGCGCGTGAAGGTCATGGCCCGGCTCGACATCGCCGAGAAGCGGCTGCCGCAGGACGGCCGGATATCCCTCTCCCTCGGCGGCCGGGCGCTGGACGTGCGGGTCTCGACCCTGCCGGCGCGGGCCGGCGAGCGGGTGGTGATGCGGATCCTCGACCAGGCCCAGGCGGGCCTCAAGCTGGAGCAGCTGGGCATGGCGCCCGGCGTGCTGCAGCTGTTCCGGGGCGCGCTCTCCGAACCCAACGGCATCGTGCTGGTCACCGGCCCGACCGGGTCGGGCAAGACCACGACCCTCTACGCCGGGCTGTCGCTGCTGAACGATTCGAGCCGCAACATCCTGACCATCGAGGATCCGGTCGAATACGCAATCGCCGGCGTCGGCCAGACCCAGGTGAACCCCAAGGTCGGCATGACCTTCGCCGCGGGCCTTCGGGCCATCCTGCGCCAGGACCCAGACGTGGTGATGGTTGGCGAAATCCGCGACGTGGAGACAGCTCAGATCGCGGTCCAGGCCAGCCTCACCGGCCACCTGGTGCTCTCCACGGTGCACACCAACGACGCGGCCGGGGCCATCACCCGCCTGCGCGACATGGGCGTCGAGCCGTTCCTGCTGGCGTCGACAGTCCGGGTGATCCTCGCCCAGCGGCTGGTGCGCCGGCTGTGCCCGAGCTGCCGGCGCCCGCAGCCGGCCGATGAGAGCACGGCGCGGTTGGTAGGTGTGGCGTGCGGCCACGTCCTCTACCGCGGCGGCGGCTGCGCCCACTGCAACCAGACCGGCTATGTCGGTCGGATCGGCGTCTACGAGGCCGTGCGCATCGACGACCGGATCCGCCGGCTGATCGGCGAGAACGCCGACGAGGACGCCATCGCCGCCGCCGCCTTCGAGCAGGGCGGGCGCCTCTCGGAAGCGGCGCGCCGCTACGTGGCCGAGGGGATCACCACGGTCGAGGAGGCGATCCGTGTCACCCGCCAGGAAGCGCCGGACCATGTCGGCGTTTGAGTATGTCGCCCTGGACGGCGGCGGACGGACCCGCAGCGGCGTCATCGCCGCCGCCACCGAGCGCGCCGCGCGCCAGCAGCTGCAGTCCAAACGCCTGGTGCCCGTCCGCCTGTCGCCGGCCACCGAGGGCGCGATCGCGAGCGCGCCGACGCGGCGGCTGTTCCCCGACCGGCTGAGCGTCAAGCAGCTGGCCCTGTTCACCCGCCAGCTCGCCACCCTGGTTTCCGTGGCCCCTCTCGAGGAGGCCCTGCGCACCCTGTCGCTGCAGGCCGAACGACCCGTTCTGCGGCGGGCGCTGACCGGCGTGCACGCGGGCGTGCTGGAGGGCTACCGCCTTTCCGAGGCGATGCGCCGGCAGGGCGCAGCCTTCCCGCCGCTCTACCGGGCGATGGTCGCCGCCGGCGAGACCTCCGGCACGCTGCCCGCCATCCTCGAGCGCCTAGCCGACCTCCTGGAGACCGACGAGCAGGCGCGCACCCGGCTCGCCACCGCGCTGATCTACCCGGCCGCGCTGACGGTGACCGCCCTGGCGGTGATCGCCGCCCTGTTGACCCTCGTGGTGCCCAAGGTCGTCGATCAATTCGACTCCATGGGCCAGCAGCTGCCGTGGCTCACCCGAGCGATCATCTTCATCTCCACCGGCCTTCGGGACTGGGGGTGGCTGATCGCGCTGGTGCTCATCGCGGCCGGCGCTGGGTTCGCCTGGGCGCTTCGCCGCCCGCCGTTCCGGCGCAAGGTCGACGGCGCGATCCTCAAGGCGCCGCTGGTCGGGCGGCTGATCCGCGACCTCCATGCCGCGCGGCTGGCCCGCACCCTCGCCACCATGATCGCTGGCGGCCTGCCGGTGCTCGAGGGGCTGATGCTCACCGCGCCCACCATCACCAACTCGGTGCTGCGCCGCGCTGCCGAGGAGATGGCCAACACGATCCGCGAGGGAGGCAGCCTGTCGGCTGCCATGCGCCGCGTCGAGGTCTTCCCGCCGTTGCTGGTCTACATGGCCGCCAGCGGCGAAAGCAGCGGCCGGGTCGAGCCCATGCTGGCCCGGGCCGCCGACTACCTGGAGCGGGAGGTGGGCGCTTTCACGGCCACCGCCCTCAGCCTGCTGGAGCCGGCGATCATCATCGTGATGGGCGCGGTGGTGACCCTGATCGTCCTCTCGATCCTCCTTCCCATCCTGCAGATCAACACACTGGCGTTCCGATGACCGACCTTGCCTTGCGCCCCCAGCGGCGCCCGCACGCCGAAGCCGGCTTCACCCTCGTCGAGGTGATGGTCGTGGTGGTCATCATCGGCCT
>NZ_DATAGM010000402.1:0-2291 GCF_036263695.1 Phenylobacterium sp. | reverse complement strand
GCCGGGACGAGAACCTGGCTCTGCCGGCTGACCTCGACTACACCGCCGTCGGCGGCCTCTCGAACGAGGTCCGCGAGAAGCTGGCGGCGGTGCGCCCGCTCACCCTCGGTCAGGCCGCGCGCATCGAAGGTGTGACCCCGGGCGCGCTCACGGCGCTACTTGCGCATGTCCGCCGTAAGGCCGCCTGAGCCGGGCCCCGAGGCGGTGACCGATGCGGCGAGCTTCGCCGCGGTCGCCGGCGCGGGCCCCGATCAGATGCGCGACATCGAGCGTTACCGTGAGCTGCTGGCTGACTGGAACCAGAAGATGAACCTGGTGGGGGCCTCCACGTTGGACGCCTTCTGGTCGCGGCACGCCTGGGACTCGGCCCAGCTGCTGGAACTCGCGCCCCAGGCGAAACTCTGGGCCGACCTGGGGGCAGGGGCGGGCTTGCCCGGCGTGGTGCTGGCGATCCTGCGCAAGGACCAGCCCGACTTCCACGTCCACCTCGTGGAGAGTATGGCCAAAAGGTGTCGCTTCCTGCAGGCGGCGGTCGACGATCTGGCTCTGTCCGCGACGGTACACAACACCCGGGCGGAGGATCTGTCGCTAGCTGTGGATATCGTCACGGCGCGCGCTTGCGCCCCACTGCATCGCCTGCTCGGCTATGCGAAACCCTTTCTGAGACAAGGCGCGACGGGACTCTTCCTAAAGGGTCAAGATGTTGCCTCCGAACTGGAAGAAGCCACAAGATTTTGGGACTATGAGGCGGACGTGCTGCCGAGTCGCAGCGATCTCCGTGGTCGGATCGTCCGTGTGAGGAGACTGGGCCGTGCCCGAAAAGCCTGACCGGGGCCTGCGCGTGCTGGTCGTCGCCAACCAGAAGGGCGGCGTCGGCAAAACCACGACCGCGATCAACCTGGGGACCGCGCTCGCGGCCGTGGGCGAGAAGGTGCTGCTGATCGACTCCGATCCGCAGGGCAACGCGTCAACGGGCCTCGGCGTCGGCCGGGCCCAGCGCACCACCACCCTCTACGACGTGCTGATGGGCGAGAAGCCGATCCTGGACACCGTCGTCAAGACGGCCCTGCCGGGCCTCGATCTGGTGCCGGCCGACGCCGACCTGTCCGGCATCGAGCTGGAGCTCGGCCAGGCCCCCCGGCGCTCGTTCAAGCTGCGCGACGCGCTCGCGCCGCTCCGTGAGAAGCGCGACTACACCTATGTGCTGATCGACTGCCCGCCGTCGCTGAACCTGCTGACCGTCAACGCCATGGCCGCTGCCGATGCGGTGCTGGTGCCTCTGCAGTGCGAGTTCTTCGCTCTGGAGGGCCTCTCGCAGCTGATGCGGACCATCGACCTCGTGCGCGGCAGTCTGAACCCGGCGCTGGAGATTCAGGGCATCGTGCTGACCATGTACGACCGCCGCAACAGCCTCTCCGAGCAGGTCGGGCGCGACGTCCGCGGCCACTTCGGCTCCACGGTCTACGACACGGTCATCCCCCGCAACGTGCGGGTCTCCGAGGCGCCGTCGTTCGGCAAGCCGGTGCTGGTCTACGACCTGAAGTGCGCGGGCAGCCAGGCCTATCTGAAGCTGGCTCGGGAAGTCGTCGTTCGCGAGCGCGAACGCCGCGCCCAGGCGGCTTAGGGGAGGGGGCGATCATGGCGGAGAACCGCAGAGGCCTCGGCCGCGGCCTGTCGGCCCTGCTCGGCGAAGAGGACGTTCGCGCGCCCGGAGCCCCGGCCCCGGCCGCGCCGACCGGCGCCTCGGTGCGCGAGATCCCCATCGAGTTCCTGCAGCGCAATCCGGACCAGCCGCGCTGGGTCTTCCCGGAAGAGCAGCTAGTCGAGCTGGCGGCCTCGATCCGCGACAAGGGCATCCTGCAGCCGATCCTGGTGCGCCCCCTGCCAGAGGGCCGCTACGAAATCGTCGCTGGGGAGCGGCGCTGGCGCGCGGCCCAGCGGGCGGGCCTTGCGGCCGTCCCGGTGCTGGTGCGCGAGCTCAGCGACATGCAGGTGCTCGAGATCGGGGTGATCGAGAACGTCCAGCGGGCGGACCTGTCCCCGATCGAAGAGGCCACCGCCTACAAGCAGCTGATGGACCGGTTCGGGCGCACCCAGGACTCGGTCGCCGAGGCCGTCGGCAAGAGCCGCAGCCATGTGGCCAACACCCTGCGCCTGCTGGCGCTGCCTGAGGGCGTGCGCAACTACCTGCTGGAGGGCCGCATCTCGGCCGGCCACGCCCGGGCCATCGCCACGGCGCCGAACGCCGAGGCCCTGGCCGAGGAGATCATCGCCAAGGGCCTGTCGGTGCG
>NZ_DATAGM010000401.1:0-12865 GCF_036263695.1 Phenylobacterium sp. | reverse complement strand
CCTTGTCGAACCGCCCCTCGGCGCGGCGCACGCCAGCGGCCAGCAGGCTCTTGCCGGTGCGCAGAGCCCGAGCGGCGCCTGTGTCCACCCACAGGGTGCCGGCCGGCGCGAGCGAGCCGGCGATCCAGGCCTTGTAGGCGGCGCTGGCGGTGGTGCCGGGCTCGATCACCGTCGCCCGTTCGCCGGCCTCGACCGCGGCCAGGGGTGAGGGCCGGTCGCCAAGGGTGATCACCGTCGCGCAGCCCGCCGACTGGGCGATGCGGGCGGCCGCGAGTTTGGTGGCCATCCCTCCGGTGCCGACGCCGGCCGCCGCGTTGGCCCCGCCGGCCATGGCCTCGATCTCGGGCGTCAGGGCGGCGATCCGCGGCAGGTGGCGGGCGGCCGCATCGCGGCGCGGGTCGGCGGTGTAGAGGCCGTCCACGTCGGACAGCAGCACCAGCACGTCCGCGCCGATCATCTGCGCCACGCGGGCGGCCAGACGGTCGTTGTCGCCGTAGCGGATCTCCTCGGTCACGACGGTGTCGTTCTCGTTGACGACCGGCACGACGCCGAGGGCCAGCAGCGTCTCGACGGTGGCGCGGGCGTTCAGCCAGCGGCGGCGCACCTCGGTGTCGTCGCGGGTGAGCAGCACCTGGGCCGCGCCGATCCCGTGCGGCTCCAGCGCCTCCTCCCATGCGCGCATCAGCGCCGATTGGCCGGCGGCGGCCGCCGCCTGCTTCTCGGGCAGGGTGAGGGCGCGTCGCTTCAGGCCCAGGCGCCGGCGCCCCAGGGCCACGGCTCCGGAGGAGACCACCAGGACCTGCTGGCCGCGGCGGCGCAGGCGGGCGACGTCGGCGGCGAAGGCGTGAAGCCAAGCGCGGTGGGCGGCCCCGTCCTCGCCGACCAGCAGCGAGGAGCCGACCTTGATCACCAACCGCCGGGCCGAGGCCAGGTCCGTCAAGGCCGCCACTCCCCCGTGGAAGGCGCGGGCGCTTCGGTGTCGTCCTCCTCGTCGACGATCTCGCCGCGGCGGCGGCGGACCAGGGCGTAGGACTCGCGCAGCAGCTCGCGCACGCCCTCGCCGGAGACGCCGGAGACCAGCCGCGGCGTGCGGCCGGCGACCGCCTCGAGCTCCGCGGCCCTGGCCGTTCGGGTCTCCTCGTCGAGGGCGTCGACCTTGTTGAGGGCCAGGATCTCGGGCTTGTCCTCCAGCCCCTCGCCGTAGGCCGCCAGCTCATGGCGGATGATGCGCCAGGCCTCGCCGATGTTCTCCTGCGTGCCGTCGATCAGGTGGATCAGCACCGCGGTGCGCTCCACGTGGCCCAGGAACCGCGTGCCGATGCCGGCGCCATCCGAGGCGCCTTCGATCAGGCCGGGGATGTCGGCCAGCACGAACCGCTCGCCTTCCGAGAGGTCGACCACGCCGAGATTGGGCGACAGGGTCGTGAAGGGATAGTCGGCGATCTTCGGCTTGGCGGCCGAGGCGGCGGCCAGGAACGTCGACTTGCCGGCGTTCGGCAGGCCCACCAGACCGACATCGGCTATCAGCTTCAGCCGCAGCCAGATGGCCTTTTCCTCGCCCTCCTGGCCGGGATTGGCGTGGCGCGGCGCCTGGTTGATCGGGCCCTTGAAGTAGGTGTTGCCGAAGCCGCCGTTGCCGCCGCGGGCCAGCAGGATGCGCTTGCCGGCCGTGTCCAGGTCGGCGATCAGGTTCTTGTCCTCGTCCAGCACCTCGGTGCCGACAGGGACCTTCAGCACCACGTCCGCGCCGTTGGCGCCGTGGCGGTTGCGGCCCATGCCATGGACGCCGGTGCCGGCTTTGAAGTGCTGCTGGTAGCGGTAGTCGATCAGGGTATTGAGGCCCTCGACCGCCTCGACCCAGACATCGCCGCCCTTGCCGCCGTCGCCGCCGTCCGGCCCGCCGTACTCGATGAACTTCTCACGCCGGAACGAGACCGCCCCGCCGCCGCCGTCGCCCGAGCGGATGTAGACCTTGACCTGGTCGAGGAACTTCATCGGATGTCAGCGTCTCTGCGGCGAAGGCGGGGCTCGGCCAGCTTGACGCTCGCCGCGGCCAGGATGGTCTTCAGAACGCTGCCGATCAGGAAGGGCGCCACGCCCCCCGCCCAGGCGGCCTGCGGACCCACGAGCGTCGACAGCCAGGCGAAGCCGGCCGCGAGGATCACCGCGTGGCCGATCAGGAAGGCGCCGCCGAGGCCGACCCACGAACGGCCGCCGCGGCGCTCGGCCAACCAGCCGACCAGCACCGCCGCGACCAGGAACCCGGCCAGGTAGCCGCCGGTCGGGCCGGCGAAGTGAGCTAGGCCGCCGTCGCCGCCGGACAGGAAGGGCAGGCCCATCGCCGCCTGAGCCAGCCAGGTGAAGGTGATCTCGCCCGCCAGCCGCGCGCCGGCCAGACCCGCGATCAGCAGCACCGCGTAGGTCTGCATGGTCATCGGCACCGGATACATCGGCGCCTCGATCCACGAGGAGGCCGCCAGCAGCCAGCTGCCCACCAGCACCACGCCCACGCGCCAGGCGATGGGGCGGCCCTCGAGCAGGGTGGCGATGGGGGCGGTGGTGGAGGTCATGAAGCGGCTTTCGAGTTCGGTTTCGACTTAACAGCCCGCCCCCGCGCCGTCATCCCGGCCGAGCAGCGAGAACCGGACCGAGGGGCGGGTTGGACTAGGCCAGCCAGACCATCCAGCGGACCGGCGCCTCGGCGTTCCGGGCCTTGGAGAACTTCGGCTCCACGTCGCCCGTGTAGAGGAACCCGGCCTTGACCAGCACCTGGCCCGACGCCGGGTTGTCGGCGTAGTGGCAGGCGAGGATCAGCTTCCTGCCCCAGTCGGACTTTGCCCAGTCGAGCGCCGCCTTGACCGCCTCAGTCGCCAGCCCCTTGCCCCAGTAGGGCCGGCCGAGCCAGTAGCCGATCTCGCAGCGGCCGAACGGGCCCGGCGTGAAGCTCAGCACCCCAATGGGCGCAGCGTCCTGCTCGATGACGAACAGCGCCTCGCGGTCAGGGTCGAGGCTCGCGGCCTTCTCCAGCAGCGTCTGGGCGTCGCTCAGCCCGTAGGGATAGGGCATCGACCCCGTCATCTTCACGACGTCGTAGTCGTTGGCCATCTCGGCCAGGCGCGGCAGATGCCGCTCGCACGGGCCGCGCAGCCGCAGCCTGGGACTTTCGACGTGTGGCGATATGGCCAGGCACGACATGGTCTTCCTCCTGAGGCGGCCTCGTTGCGGGCCGCCAAAAGCAAAGCGGGGAGCCCGGCGACCCGGACTCCCCGCTTGAAGCTTGTCCGGTCCGCCTGATTTGAAGTCGGGCGGAACCGGTATGGAGGGTTCCGCCTAGCTGGCGTCTTCCACGGCCGGGGCCACCATCACGTAGGTGCGGTCGTCACGCTTAGTCACGAACTGCACCGACCCGTTGGCCGTGGCGAAAAGCGTGTGGTCGCGGCCGATGCCGACGTTGTCGCCCGGCCAGAACTTGGTGCCGCGCTGACGCACGATGATGTTGCCGGCGAGCACCGCTTCGCCGCCGAACTTCTTCACGCCGAGACGGCGGCCCGCGGAGTCGCGCCCGTTGCGCGAGGAGCCGCCAGATTTCTTGTGAGCCATTGCGCTCTCCTAACTCAGATCGGACGCCTTACTCGGCGTCGTTGTCCTTCTTGGCCGCGGCCTTCTTGGGCGCAGCCTTCTTGGGTTCGGTCTCGCCTTCGGCCTTGGCGGCCTTGGGCGCGGCGGCCTTCTTCGGCGCGGCCGCCTTGGCTTCGCTCTCCACCGGAGCGTTCACCTCGGCCGAGGCCATCGCTTCGACCACTTCCGGCGAGGCGGCGACGGTTTCGGCGTCGGCGGCGGCCGGAGCGGCCTTGGCGCGGGTCGTCTTCGGGGCGGCCTCGGCGGCAGGCGCCGCAGCCGGCGCCGCGTCCATGGTCAGGCCCGGGATCTTCAGGTTGCGGGCGCGGGCGTCCAGGACCGCCTTGGGGGTCAGATCGACCTTGCCGTCCCACTTGGCGGACTTGCCGTCGCCCTCGATGGCGGTGACGCGCAGCACGCTCTCCAGCTGGCGGTGGCCGCGGGTCCTGCGATAGCCCTGGCGGCGGATCTTCTTGAAGATCTTCACCTTCTCGCCCTTGCGGGTTTCGATCAGGGTCGCGGAGACGGTGGCGCCGGTCACGACCGGCGCGCCGACGGTGATCGCCTCGCCCTCGCCGAGCATGAGGACTTCGCCGAACGCGACGTTCGCGCCCGGTTCGCCGTCGAGCTTCTCGACCACGAGAAGGTCGCCGGGCTGGACCCGGTACTGTTTGCCGCCGGTCTTGATCACCGCGTACATAGGAAAGCCTGCTGTCGCAAAAAGGATTGCGCCCGCGGAGAGGCCCCGCGGGCGAGAGCGGCGGACTTATACTTAGGACGGCCCCCGAGTCAACGCGAAGCGGCCCCGCCTATGCATGCGAGTGCACGGCGCCCTCGCCCCGCACCTCGATCGTGAGGTGGCTGAGGCCCGGCAGGCCGGCGAGGCGGGCGCGGTAGGCTTCCACCGGCAGCGGGCGGTCGGCGGCGATGACGACGATGGCCGCGTGGTGGTCGGGGCCGAGCTGCCACAGGTGCAGGTCGAGGATGGCCTCGCCCTCGGCGGCGAGCCGGGCGCGGATCTCCCCGGCGAGCTTGGGGCTTGGGTTGACGTCCAGCAGCACGCCGCTGGCCTGACGGACCAGCGAAAGGGCGAAATGGGCGACGAGGGCGGCGCCGGCCAGTCCCGCCAGCGGGTCCGCCCAGCTCCAGCCCAGCGCCCGGCCCGCCAGCAGCCCGGCGATCGCCAGGCCGGAGACGATGGCGTCGGCGGACAGGTGCAGGTGGACCGCGGAGAGGTTCAGGTCTCTATCACGCGCATGGACGTGCCCGACCGGCTTGAGGACCAGCATGCAGACGACGCTGAGCACGAGGCCCGCCGCCGCCAGCCACAGGGCCTCGGTGTAGGCCACCTCTTCCGGCGCGATCAGCCGCTCGACGCTCTCGGCCGCGATCAACAGGGCGGTGAACGCCAGCACCACGGCGTTGGCGAAGCCGGCCAGGTAGCCGAGCTTGCCGGTGCCGAAGCTGAACCGCGGGTCCGAGGCGTAGCGGCGGGCCAGCCCATAGGCCAGGGCGGCGACGAGGAGGGCCGCCACGTGCGCGGCGTTGTGCAGCCCGCCGGCGATCAGCGCCATGGAGTTGAACATCAGCCCGCCAGCGATCTGCGCGGCGAGCGCCACCACGGTGATGCCAGCGACGATCCAGGTTCGCCGCTCGTTGCGGCGGTGGTCGGCGCCCAGGTAGACGCGGTCCTCCCGGAAGGCGTCGAGGGCCTCATCTGGGCCGGGACGAGCCGTGGCGGGCGGGGTGGCGGTCAAGAGGGGCTCGTCGCTGGCCAGAGATGGCTGGCGTTATTGTATAACACCTATGCCGGTCAAGGCGCGGTTGTCAGGCTCGACGGCGGGTGATTTCGTGCCGCTCCGAACGGGAGGCGCGCGTGCGGCGGACGATCGAACTCATACTCAATGGCCAAGCACGCGCGGTGGAGGCGGAGGAGACCGCCTCGCTTCTCGACGTGCTGCGCAGCGATCTGGGTGTCAGCGGCGCGCGGTACGGCTGCGGCCTCGGCCAATGCGGCGCCTGCGCGGTGCTGGTGGACGGCAAGGAGGAGGCCGCCTGTCTGCTCCCTCTCGAGGCGGCGGAGGGCGGGGCGGTGGTCACCTCGGAGGGCCTGGGGACGCTGGAGCGGCCGCACCCGCTGCAAGCCGCCTTCGTCGAGCTGCAGGCCGGTCAGTGCGGCTACTGCCTCTCTGGGATCCTGATCGGCGCCAAGGCGCTTCTCGACCGCAATCCGGACCCCAGCCGAGCCGAGATCGCGGAGGCGCTGGATTGGCATCTTTGCCGCTGCGGCGTGCACAACCGGGTGATGGACGCGGTCGCCCTGGCGGCGAAGCGGATGCGCGAAGGAGCGGCGGCATGATCCCCGCGACCCTGCAGGCCAATCCGGAGCTGGACCGGTGGGTCCGCTTCGAACCCCACGGGTTCGCCCGCATCGCCTTCGGCAAGGTGGAGTACGGGCAGGGCACGGTCACGGCGCTGGCCCAGATCGCCGCCGAGGAGCTCGACCTGCCGTTCTCCATGCTGATTGTCGCCAACGCGGCCACCGGCGCGGTGCCGGACGAGGGCATGACGGTCGGTTCGATGTCGGTGGAGAGCTCGGGCGCCTCGGTGCGCGCCGCCTGCGCCGAGGTCAGGGCCCTGTTCGTCGCCAAGGCGGCCGAGCGGCTGGGCTGCCCGCCGGGCGAGATCGACATCCGCGACGGCATTTTCCTGGTGAACGACCTGCCCACCGGCGAGGACTACTGGACGCTCGCCCCGCACGTGGACCTTTCCCGCCCGGCCACCGGCGAGGCCCGCTGGAAGAGCCCCGACCAGCACCGGCTGGTGGGCCAGAGCCAGCCCAGGCTCGACCTGCCCGCCAAGCTGCACGGCGAGGCTTTCCTGCACGACATCCGCCTGCCCGGCATGGTCCATGCGCGGGTGCTCCGCCAGCCCGGCCCAAAAGCCCGGCTCGCTCACCTGGACGAGGCGGCGATCCGTGAGGCGGCCGGGGGAGAGGTCGAGATCCTCCTCGACGGGGCCTATGTGGCCTTCATCTCTGCGCGGGAGTCCGTGGCCGCCAAGGCGCTGGCCGCTGCGGAGGCCAACGTCGCGTGGGAGGATGCGCAGGACCTGTCGCCGGCGCTGACCGAGCCCGCCTCTCTGAAGACCCTGCCGCACACTGACCACCCGGCCGGCGCCGACCCGCCGGAGGGCTCGAACCGGCGCCGCCACACGGCGACCTACGGCAAACCCTACATCGCCCACGGATCGATGGGCCCGTCCTGCGGCCTCGCCAAGCTCGACGGGGGCAAGCTGACCGTCTGGACTCACGGCCAGGGGGTCTATCCGTTGCGCCAGATGCTGGCCCGGATCAGCGGCCTCGGCCCTGAGAAGATCGAGGTGATCCACGCCCAGGGGGCGGGTTGCTACGGCCACAACGGCTCGGACGATGCGGCGATGGACGCCGCCGTCATCGCCCTGCGGCGGCCCGGCTCGCCGGTGCGGGTGCAGTGGCGGCGCGAGGACGAGTTCGGCTGGTCGCCGGTGGGCACGGCCATGCACATCGAACTCGCGGCCGAGCTCGACCCCTCCGGTCGGCTGGTCGACTACACCGCTGAGATCTGGAGCGGCCCGCACGTGGGCCGCGGGCAAAGCCTGGCCGAGGCGGCGCTGCCCGAGAACCTCAACGCGGCCGCGGCGCCGGCCCCGCCCCAGCCGCCGCCGGGCGCGCCAAGGTTCTCCGGCGGCCTGCTGAACGCCATCCCGTCCTACGACATCCCGGCGACTAGGACCCTTGAGCACCTGGTGGTCCCGACGCCGGTGCGCACCTCCTCGCTGCGCGGCCTCGGTGGGCCGATCAACACCTTCGCCGGCGAGAGTTTCGTTGATGAGCTGGCCGAGATCGCCGGGCAGGATCCGCTGGCCTACCGCCTCTCCATGATCGTCGACCCGCGCGGGCGGGCGGTGGTGGAGAAGGTCGCCGACGTGGCCGGCTGGGGCCGGCGCTGGGCGCCCGGCACGGGCCGCGGCCTGGGCATCGCCTACGACCGGCACCGGGACCGGGCCGGCTACTGCGCCGCGGTCGTCGAGGTGGAGGTCGAGGCCGAGGTGCGGCTGGTGAAGATGTGGTGCGCCGCCGACGCGGGTCTGATCATCAACCCCGACGGCGCCCGCAACCAGATCGAGGGCGGCATGGTCATGGCGGCCAGCTGGGTGCTGAAGGAGCAGGTGCGGCTCGGCGGGGCGGGGATCGCGACCACCACCTGGGACGACTACCCGATCCTGCGCTTTTCCGAGGTCCCGCCGGTGGAGATCGAGCTGATCAACACCAAGGACCCGCGCCCCTTCGGCATCGGCGAGCTGTCGCAGGGCCCGACCATGGGCGCCCTCTCCAACGCCGTCGCCCACGCGCTCGGGACCCGCATCCGCGAGCTGCCGTTCACACGGGAGAAGATCGCCGCGGCGCTGCTGGCCTGACCTCTCCCCCCTCTCCCGGGGAGCGGGGAGAGGTCTATGAACGAGCGCTCCGACCCACTAGATGTCCGCCATGACCGACAAGACCCCCGTCACCGTGCTCACCGGCTATCTCGGCGCCGGCAAGACCACCCTGCTGAACCGCATCCTCTCGGAGGACCACGGCAAGAAGTACGCCGTGATCGTCAACGAGTTCGGGGAAGTCGGGATCGACAACGACCTCATCGTCGGCGCCGACGAGGAAGTCTTCGAGATGAACAACGGCTGCGTCTGCTGCACGGTGCGCGGCGACCTGATCCGCGTCGTCTCCGGCCTGATGAAGCGCAAGGGCAAGTTCGACGCCATCATCGTCGAGACCACGGGCCTGGCCGACCCCGGCCCGGTGGCGCAGACCTTCTTCGTGGACGACGACGTGCGGGCCAAGGCCGAGCTGGACTCGGTGACCACCGTGGTCGACGCCAAGCACCTGCCGCTGCGCCTGGCGGACTCCAAGGAGGCGGTGGAGCAGATCGCCTTCGCCGACCAGATCATCCTCAACAAGACCGACCTGGTCACCGAGGAGGAGCTGCTCGCCGTCGAGGCGCAGATCCGCCGGCTGAACCCCCTGGCGCCGATCCACCGAGCCCAGCGCTCCAACGTGCCGCTGGACGCGGTGCTCGGCCGCCACGGCTTCGACCTGGCGCGGATCACCGAGCTGCAGCCAGACTTCGCCAACCCCGCCCACGGCGAACCGGGCCACGTGCACGACGAGCACTGCGACCACGACCATCACGATCACGACCATCACCACCACGATCACGCCCACGACCATGCGGCCGAGGCGGGGATCCGCGGCATCTCGCTGACCCTCGATCGGCCGATCAACGCCAACAAGGTGACCAACTGGCTAAACGAGGTGCTGCAGGCGCAGGGGCCGGACATCCTGCGCGCCAAGGGCATCTTGGACATCGCCGGGGAGGAGCGGCGGCTGGTGTTCCAGGCGGTCCATATGATCCTGGAAGGCGACTTCCAGCGCGAGTGGCGCGAAGGCGACAAGCGCTACTCCCGCCTGGTGTTCATCGGCCGTAACCTGGACGAGGACGCGCTGCGCCAGGGCTTCGAAAGCTGCGCGGCCTGATCAACGGCGTCGTCCCGGACGCGCCGTAGGCGCGATCCAGGACCCAGGCGGCCTGTGCGGGGCTCTGGGTCCCGGCTCTCCGCTCCGCTTCGGCCGGGATGACGGGTAAACTGAAAAGGCCCGCCGGGTCTCCCCGGCGGGCCTTCATGTTCTCAGCTGATCCGAAGCGCCTAGAGCTCTTCGTTGATCAGGGCGACCTGGTAGTAGCCGCCTTCCTGCAGGAGGTTCATCACGGCCATGAAGTCGCCATAGCGGACCGTCCGGTCGGCGCGGATGTAGACGCGCTCTTCGGTCGGGCTGGGCTTGTTGATGATGCGGGCCAGGTCCGCGGTGAGGCTGTTGATGGAGGTCGGCGCCTCGCCGATGTAGAGGCCGCCGCCCTGCTGGATGTTGATCAGCGTCGGCTCCTCCACCTTCGCGCCCGGAGGCGGCGGAATGGCGGGGGGCAGGTCGAGCTTGATCGACACGGTGGCGGCCGGAATGGCCACCATGAAGATGATGAGGAGCACCAGCATCACGTCCACGAACGGCGTGACGTTGATGTCGCTGTTTTGGCCCAGGTCGAACTTGCCGCCCCCGGAGCCGCCCAGCTTCGCACCCATTGAAACGTCCTTCCCTTGAGGCGGATTACAGCGCCGCCACTCGTCTCTTGTCCCATCGCAAGGTGTTTCGCGCTTGTAAAGCCCCAACGCGCTCAGACCCTTGCCGACCCGCGCCCAAAGCCTCTGGGCAAGCCGGAACGCGCCGTCTAGAGGGCTCGCTCATGAACCAGCAGTATGACGCCTACGTCACCGCCGCCCTGTTCGACCGCACCGGCAAGGCCGCCTTCGCGCTCGGCGACGGGACGGTGCGGTTTGAAACCGGGGAAGTCATCGAAGCCCACGAGGGGGCGGCCCTGGCCGCCTGCCTGCACCCGAGCGGTGAGGGCGTGCTGACCGGCGGCGACGACGGGCGGGTGGTCTGGTCGCGGCCCTCGGGGGCGCAGGAGGTCGCGGCGCTGAAGGGCAAGTGGATCGACTCGGTAGCCGCCAGCGCCGAGTCCGGCCTCATCGCCTTCGGCGCCGGCCGCGAGCTGCACGTGCGGGACGTCAAGGACACGGCCTTCGCCCGCACCTTCCAACATGAGAAGTCGGTGGCCGACGTGGCGTTCGACGCCAAGGGCCGGCGGATCGCGGCGGCGACCTACGGCGGCGTCTGGCTCTGGTACGCCCGCATCGCCGAGCAGAAGCCGGCGGTGCTGACCTGGGCCGGCAGCCACGTGAACCTCGCCTGGAGCCCGGACGGCAAGTTCCTGATCAGCGCCATGCAGGAGAACCAGCTGCACGGCTGGCGGGTGGCCGACGAGAAGAACATGCGGATGGGCGGCTATCCCGCCAAGGTGAAGAGCATCGCCTTCATGTCCAAGGGCCAGCTGA
Organism: Phenylobacterium sp.; assembly: GCF_036263695.1. Lineage (GTDB taxonomy): Bacteria > Pseudomonadota > Alphaproteobacteria > Caulobacterales > Caulobacteraceae > Phenylobacterium. The sequence continues at coordinate 2,260 of NZ_DATAGM010000401.1, read as the reverse complement.
TGGCCACCTCCGGCGCCAATGGGGCGGTGGTCTGGCCGTTCGCCGGCTCCACCGGGCCGATGGGCAAGCAGGCCGCCGAGGTCGGCTTCGACGAGTCGGCCATGGTGGTCCGCGTGGCCGCCCAGCCGAACGGCTCCTGGCTGGCCGCCGGGCTCGACGACGGCCGGGTTTGGGCCAGTGACCTGAAGGCTGCCCGCCACGACGTGATCAAGGCCGAGAAAGGCCCGCCGATCACCGCCCTCGCCATGACGCCCGACGGCAAGCGCCTGGCCTGGGGCGACGAGGAAGGCGCGGCGGGGGTGACGAGCATCGGAGATTAGACCTCTCCCCCCGCTCGGCGGGGGGAGAGGATGCGGTGAGGGGGGACTCTGCGCCTCGCCGATGGGCGTCGCTTCGCACGGGCGCGGCTGCGCCGCGCGCCCTCACCAACCCTCTCCTCGCAAGCGGGGAGAGGCCTATGTGTCCTCGGCCTCGCTCCACCTCAGCGGCGGCGCCTGGGCATGCAGCCGCTCGAGCGCCGCGCGCACCTCCTCCATGAAGGCGTCCTTGTCGCCGCTCCAGCGCAGCGGCGGGCCGACGTGGACCGAGCAGTTCAGCGGCACCGGCACGGTCTCGCCCTTGGGCAGCACCCGGCCGGCGCCGGCGATCCAGGCGGGGATGACCGGCGCCTCGGGGAAGGCGGCGGCGAGGCGGGCGACGCCGGTCTTCAGCGGCTGCAGCCGGTCCGAGGCGTCGCCGCGGGTGCCTTCCGGGTAGATCAGCACGATGTCGCCCTGGGCGAGCGCCTCGCGGGCGGGAGCCAGCACGTCGGTCCCGGCGCCGCCCTTCTTACGCTCGACGGGCACTATCCCGATCACGTGGCGCGAGAACCAGCCGACCACCGGGTTGGCCAGGAAGTAGTCGGCGGCCGCCGCCGGCCGCACCCGCGGCAGGGCCCGCGCCGGGAAGATCGACAGCATCAGCAGGGTGTCTACGTGGCTGTTGTGGTTGGCGACGACGATCGCCGGGCCCTTCAGCGGCAGGTGCTCGCGCCCGTAGACGTCCGCGCCGGCGATGATCCGGGCCAGGGGCCGGGCGATCAGCACCAGCAGCAGGAGGCGCAGCCAGCCCATCAGTAGGTCTGCACGTGGAACAGGGCGAGGAGGTGGAAGAACAGCGGTGCGGTGAACACCAGGCTGTCGGCCCGGTCCAGCACGCCCCCGTGGCCGGGGATGAAGGCCGAGGTGTCCTTAACGCCGATGTCCCGCTTCACCGCCGACATGGTCACGTCGCCGGCGAAGCCCGCCAGCGGCAGGGTGATCGCCAGCGTCCAAAGTCCCACGCCCTCGAAGGGGGTCAGCTTCGGCCCGACCAGGACGATCAGGGCGGCGGTGAGGATCCAGCCGCCCAGGAAGCCCTCCCAGGTCTTGTTGGGGCTGACCTTGGGCAGGATCTTGCGGCGGCCGAACAGCTTGCCGGTGACGTACTGGGCGACGTCGTTCCCCTCGGTGGCCAGCAGCAGCATGAAGACCAGGCCCGCTGGGCCGGCCTGCGGCGCCTCCCAATCGGGCACCCGCATCAGCAGGGCCACATAACCGAGGTTGTAGACGCAGGTCACCACCGCAAAGTGGAACACCGAGGCTCTGGGCAGATAGTCGTGGGTCTGGCCGATCATCGCCATCGCCGTGGGTACGGCCATGAAGACGTAGACCGGCACGAACACGAGGTAGAACATGTAGATGTCGGCGGCGACGAAGGCGTAGCTCACCGGGATGGTCAGGTAGGCCGCCAGGATCAGCAGCCGGTCCTCCCGCGGCGTGGGGGCGAGGGAGAGGAATTCCTTCAGCGCCAGGAACGACACCAGGGCGAACAGCGCGGTCATGGCCGGCCAGCCGCCGAGCAGCGCGCCGCTCAGCAGCGCCGCCATCGCCCACCACGAGTTCACCCTGAGTTGAAGGTTGCGGTAGTCGCCACCGGGCCTCAACCTTGGCAGTATGGCGGCCATGATGGCGCCGAGCGTCAGGGCGGTGAACACGCCGGCCAGCCCCCACAGCAGCGCCGGCGGCCTGTTCATCCAAAAGTCGGAGATCGCCTCGATCATGCCCCGAACGCCCCCGCGCGTGCCGCGAGGATGGAGCGTTCGCCCCGCAGCGCAAGGCCGCGCTGCTTCCGGAGCCGCCGAACTGGCCCAATGAGCGCCGATCTCGCCAACCGCCGCCCGCTGAAGTCGCGCGAGACCGGCCCCGCCCGGGCCGCCGCCGCTGCGCTGGCGCGCGCCGGA
>NZ_DATAGM010000400.1:0-4567 GCF_036263695.1 Phenylobacterium sp. | reverse complement strand
CAGCGCCGCCAGCTTCGCGTACAGCCCGCCACGCGCCACCAACTCGTCGTGGGTCCCCTGCTCGACGGCCTTGCCAGCCTCCATGACCACGATCCGGTCGGCTTTGAGCACCGTGGCGAGCCGGTGGGCGATGACCAGGGTGGTGCGGCCGGTCATTGCCCGGTCGAGGGCGGCCTGGACCAGGCGCTCGTTCTCGGCGTCGAGGGCGCTGGTGGCCTCGTCGAGCAGCAGGATCGGCGCCTCGCGGATCAGCGCCCGGGCGATCGCCAGCCGCTGGCGCTCGCCGCCGGAGAGGGTGCGCGCCCGCTCGCCGAGCCGGGTCTCGTAGCCCTCGGGAAGTCCGTCCAGGAAGCCCGCCTGGGCCGCGCGGGCGGCGGCGCGCACCTCATCGACGCCCGCGTCCTCGCGGCCGAAGCGGATGTTCTCCAGCGCCGAGCCGGAGAACAGCGGCGAGTCCTGGGCCACCAGCGCCATGCGCCGGCGCACCTCGCCCGGGTCGGCGGCGCGCAGGTCAACCCCGTCCAGCCGCACCGCCCCGGCCTGCGGATCGTAGAAGCGCAGCAGCAGGCGGAAGACCGTGCTCTTGCCCGCACCCGACGGGCCCACCAGCGCCACCCGCTCGCCTGGTCGCACCTGCAGCGAGAAGCCGTTCAGGGCCGGAAGGTCGGGCCGCCCCGGATAGGCGAAGACGACGTCCTCGAAGGCGATCTCGCCGCGGGCCGGGCTGGGCAGCGCGATCGGATGCTCCGGGGCGGCGATACGCGGCTTTGCGTCCATCAGCTCGCCGATCCGCTCCATGGCGCCGGCCGCCTTCTGCAGGTCGCCCCACGTCTCGCCGAGCGCGCCCACCGAGCCCGCGGCCAGCACCGACAAGAAGGCGAACTGGAACAGCGCGCCCCAGCTCATCTCACCGCGCAGGCCGGCGTGCACGCCCAGCCAGAACACCCCCACCACCCCGCCGAACACCAGGGCGATGACCAACGCGGTCATCAACGCCCGCGCCGAAATGCGCCGCAGCGAGGTGCGGAAGGCGTCCTCCACCGCCTCGCCGAAGCGGGCGGCGGCGGTGCGCTCGCGGCCGAAGGCCTGCACGGTCTCGAGGCCGTCCAGCGTCTCGCCGGCATAGCCCACGGCGGCGGCGAACCGGTCCTGGGTGGAGGTGGTGAGCTGCCTCACCCGCCGGCCGAACAGGAACAGCGGCGCCAGGATCAGCGGAAACCCGGCCAGCACCAGGCCGGTCAGGGAAGGGCTGACCCAGACCAGCAGGATCAGCGCGCCGATCAACATCACCAGGTTGCGCAGGGCCACCGAGATGGATGTCGACAGCAGCGTCTCGACGATCTGGATGTCGGTGGTCAGCCGCGACAGCACCTCGCCGGTGCGCACGGAGAGGAAGAAGGACGGATCCAATGTCAGGATGTGGCCGTAGGCGGCCTTGCGCAGGTCCGCGACGACGCGCTCGCCGAGCTTGGTGACGAAGAAGTAGCGCAGGGCCGTGGCGATGCCGAGCGCCAGCGCCACAGCGCCCAGCAGCAGGAACCAGCGGTCGATCTCTTCGGCCCTCGCGGTGGTGAGATGGTCGACCAGCAGCCGCACCGCGCCGGTCAGCCCCAGCGTCGCCGCCGTGGAGCCCAGCAGGAAGACGACGCTGAGGATCGCATCGCCCATGTGGGCCCGCGCGAACGGCAGAAGGCGGGACAGTGTCCTGATGTTGCGGCTCTTGCCGCGCCGCGCGGCCTCGTCGGCCAGGCTCTGGACCAGGCTCGCGCCTGCGCTCGGCCGCCCCGGGGCGTCGGCCTGCGGGGCCGCGGATTCACTCACCTAAGCGCTCGCCCTTGCCTTCGGGGCCCCTGTTGAAGTATAGGCCCGGCTCCTTTGGGGCCCGCCGCAGCGGGCCCTGCCTCATTCAGGCCGACCCTTTACGTCAGGCGCACGTGCGATGAAACAAGACACCCACCCGGACTACCACTTCATCACCGTGGTCATGACCGACGGCACCTCCTACCAGACCCGTTCGACCTACGGGAAGGAAGGGGCGACGCTGCAGCTCGACATCGACCCGAAGACCCACCCGGCCTGGACCGGCGGCAACCAGCAGCTGCTGGACCGCGGCGGCCGCGTCTCCCGCTTCAACGCCAAGTTCGGCGCCTTCACGCGAAAGTAGGGTCGGAGCACAATCCGATATGCGAAACGCCGCGCCCCCGGGCGCGGCGTTTTTCGTTGCGGCCCTCCTCTCCCACGACGCGAAGCGCGAGGGCAGAGGAAATCAGCCCCCGAACGCGCTGCGCAGGCGGTCGAACTGGGTCTGGACGGGGTTGGCGGACTCGGCGCTGTCGGCCTCGCCCAGGTACATCCGCTCGTCGAGGTGGCGGACGCGCTCGTAGAGCCGTTCGGCCCGGTGCAGCAGGCCGGTGAGGCCCGGCGGCAGTTCGGCCTCGGCTTCGGGCCGGGCCTTGGAGACTTCCTGGGCGCCCAGCCGATAGCGGGCGTCGCAGGCCGCCTCGGGCGCCATGTCGCCTTCCTTCACAGCCCGCTGGACGAGCAGCCAGGAGGCCACCTGCATTAGCCGGGTGGTCAGGCGCATGCTCTCGGCCGCGTAGGCCAGCGCCGCGTTCCGGGAGAGTAGCTTCGATTCCTGCCGGCCGGCGCCGTCCAGGTAGGCGGCGGTTTCCTCCACGAGGTCCATGCCCTCCTGGAAGGTGCGCTCGAACAGCTCGGAGCAGGCGAAGTCGCGGATCACGGTCGCGCGCCAGGGCCCGGTCGGGTCGGTCTCGCTCATGGGGGCGTCACGCCTTTTCCGTCAGCCTGCGGAGCAAATCAGTCCCGCCTCTAGCGGGCTGCAACGCCCGTGCCAAGTTGTTGGCCTTCAAGCTCAATTCTTGCCGCCCGAGAACAGGGCGTCGGCCGCCGCCCGGCCGGAGCGCTTCTTCTCGATCTGGGCCTGCACCCGGGCGATCTCGGCGTTAAGCGCCGCGATCCGCTCCTCGAGCTCCTCGATCCCGAACAGCTCCAGGTCCTCCTTCACCGCCTCGGTGAGTCGCTGGCCGCGTCCGACGCGGACATCCGCCGGTTCGTCGATGGCCATCAGGCTCCCTTTGCGGCTCAAGCTCCAGCCGGCTATTTGGCCGCCAAGCCGTTCAAGGCGCAAGATCGCGGAGGCCACACCCATGAACCAATCGACGCAGGCTGAGACCATGTCGGCCGTCGGCATCGAGGGCGGCAAGGGGCCCGCCGAGGCGCTGAAGGCGGTGCAGATCCCAAGGCCCGCGCCCGGACCCGGCCAAATCCTCATCAAGGTGCGCGCCGCCGGGGTGAACCGGCCCGACATCGCCCAGCGCCAGGGCTTCTATCCGCCGCCGCCGGGCGCCCCCGAGACCATGGGACTGGAAGTCGCAGGCGAAGTGGTCGAGCCGGCCGGCCGCTGGACGGCGGGCGACCGCGTCTGCGCCCTGCTGGGCGGAGGCGGTTACGCGGAGTACGCGGTCTGCGACACCCGGCACGCCTTGCCGATCCCGCAAGGGCTGGACTTCACCGAGGCCGCCGGCCTTCCGGAGACCGTCTTCACCGTCTACGCCAACGTCTTCGAGCACGGGTCGCTGAGGGCCGGCGAGACGCTGCTGGTGCACGGGGCCACCTCCGGCATCGGGGTCACCGCCATTCAGATGGCCAAGGCGGCAGGCGCCAAGGTGATCGCCACCGGCCGCGGCGCAGCCAAGGCCGACCAGGCCCGCCAGATGGGCGCGGACGTCGCGATCGACGCCACGGCGGAGGACTTCTCCGAGGTCGCCAAGCGCGAGGGCGGCGTCGACGTGGTGCTGGACATGGTCGGCGCCCCCTATTTCGAGGCGAACCTGAAGGCGCTGAACACCGGCGGGCGGATCGTCTACATCGCCGCCCAGGCCGGTGGGACGCTGGAGGTGCCGATCGGCCGGCTGATGCAGAAGCGCGGCCTGATCACCGGCTCGACGCTGCGGCCCCGTCCGGCCGACGAGAAGGCGCGCCTGGCGGCCGAGGTCGAACGGGTCGTCTGGCCGTGGATCGAAGCGGGCAAAGTGAGGCCCCACATCGACCGCACCTTCCCCCTCGCTCAGGCCGCCCAGGCCCACGCCCACGTGGAGAGCGGAACCCACCTGGGCAAGGTGATCCTGCTCACCTGACGGCGCGGCATCGCCTTCCGCTGAGCTGTACTTGAATTTCAAAGCTGTGCGGGGCGCCTGCGCACCGCCTTGGGATTGACGCGACCCCCGACATACCCGTACTTCTAAGCGCAACAGATAACAGCAATAAGCCAGGGGGGAGACTATGGGGTTCAAGCATCGACTGCTTTTGTCCGGGGTGGCGCTGAGCGCCGCGTTCGGCGCGAATTCGGCCTGGGCGCAGGACGACGGAGGCAGCCTCCTCGACGAAGTGGTGGTCACCGCCGAGAAGCGGGAGGAGAGCATCCAGGACGTGCCGGTGGCGATCACGGCCTTCACGTCCGAGCGCCGCGAGCTGATCGGCATCACCACCGTCACCGACATGACCAACTTCACGCCGGGACTGAACTACTCGGTCGGCACCGACCGGA
>NZ_DATAGM010000399.1:0-2235 GCF_036263695.1 Phenylobacterium sp. | reverse complement strand
CATCCACCGCTACCTGCCGGCGCTGATGCTGCGCGAAGGGTACGAGGTGGCGTTCCAGCCGGTGCACCACCGCCATCGGGAGAGCGGCCGGTCGAAGTACACCAACCTCGGCCGGCTGATGGCCTCGCTATCGGACCTGTTGGGCGTGGTGTGGCTGAGATCCCGGGCGCGTCTGCCGGGCGCAATCGACGAACTCTAGGTTTGGCGGCATCCTCCAAGCCCGAGGGAAGGGGTTCTGCAATGATCGCTGCGCTGCCGCTGCTGGTCCTGCCGGTGCTGGTCTACAACCTGATTGCGCTGGCCGGAGGCTCGGCGGCGCTCACCGACACCCTGTTCACGGTGCGGATGGCCTCAGGCGCCGACTGGCCCGTCGCCACCGGAGACCTGCTGCTGGCGGCCAGCCTGATGGTGCTGTTCGTGGAGCTCCTCAAGTCCACCAACAGCCGGCGGGCGGCCATCGTGAACCACGGCCTGTCGATGCTTCTGTTCGTGATCTGCCTGGTGGAGCTGCTGCTCGCGCCGCCTTTCGCGACCTCGACCTTCTTCCTGATCACCCTGATGGTGCTGCTCGACGTGCTGGCCGGCTTCATCGTCACCATCCTGGCGGCAAGGCGGGATGTCGACTTCGGCGCCGGGGTCGGGCTCTAGGTGAAGGCGGTGAAGATCAGGGCGACGATGAAGACGTCAATGAAGCGGGTGGCGAGCGCGGTCATCGGGAGCCCCGGCGATGGATTCATCCCCGGTTAAGCAAGACCGGCGCCAAACCTGATGGCTCTCTTCTTCGACGCCGAATGGTTCGACGCGCAGCTGGCGGAGCGGGGGATCTCCCGGGTCGTGCTCGCCGCCGCCGCCGGCATGAGCGAGGCGGATCTGACGCTCGCCTTCAAAGACCAACGCGAGCTCTCGGCGGCCGAGGTGCAGGCGTTTTCGGACGTGCTGGGCGTTCCCGCCGCCGAAGTTGCGAACCGCGCGGGCGTTTCGACGCCCGTGCCAGGTGGCGACCGGCTCTCCGACCTGGAACGTCGCGTGGCGGCCCTGGAGGCCGAGGTGGCGCGACTCAGGAGGGGATCTCCAACCTGACCGCGCATGCGGCGCCGTCTCACCTCCCCGGGAAGCGGCGGGAGGTGATTTGGGATGAGCCGATTTCGGGGTTCAGACTTCCTTCTTCGTCAGGCTGCCCTTCGGCGTCCGCCGGTCGGCAGAACCGGACCATTCGGTGCGGACGTAGGCAGTCTTGGCCGCCTTGAGCACCGGTTCGCCGCCGCGCAGGCCGCGGCGCTCGCCCTCACCGATGAGCTGGACCTCGACGCCGATGGCGGGCTTGGGAACGGGCGCCTTTGAGACGGGGACCGGCAAGGTCTGCGCCGCTTCTGTCGTCTCGCCGCGCTCCACCAGGGCGCGCTTGGCCCGGCGGATGCGCTCGGCGCGGCGGATCGGGTCGATCGGCGTGGTCATGGCGGCCCTAAGTCTGATGCCCCCGGGTTAAGGAACGCCCCAAGCGAAGGTTCAGCGCTTGGCCAGCTTCTCGATCTGGGCCTGCATCTCCTCCAACCGCTTGCGCAGCTCGGCGACGGCGTCCTCCGGCGCGGGCTGGGCGGTCGCCGGCGGGGAGGCGGGCGCAGGCTCGGTCGGCTTCGCGCCGGGCTGGCCGTCCTCCGGCCGGGCGTAGGCGAAGGGGGTGAACATCTTCATGGCCCGTTCGAACATCTGCATGTTCTGACGGATCTGCTCGTCGAACGGGCCGCCGCCCTGGCCGAGCTTGGCGAACTGGCTGCGCATCGCTTCCTGCTGCTGGGCGAAGCTGGACAGCGACATCTCCAGGTACGAGGGCAGGAAGGCCTGCATCGAGTTGCCGTAGAAGCCGATCAACTGGCGAAGGAACTGGATCGGCAGCAGGTTCTCGCCGCGGCTTTCCTCCTCGAAGATGATCTGCGTCAGGACGGTCCGGGTGATGTCCTCGTTGGTCTTGGCGTCGTAGACGACGAAGTCCACGCCCCGCTTCACCATGTCGGACAGGTGGTCGAGGGTGACGTAGGAACTCGAGGCCGTGTTGTAGAGCCGGCGGTTCGCGTACTTCTTGATGACGACCCGCTCGTCGCCCTGAGGTTTGTTTCCGCTGGTGTCGGGCATTTGGCCCCCTCTTCGCGGGCGCCGCGGGCGCGGCTCCGCATTGTCGCAACGCAGTATCGCTGTTGCGAGCGGAATGGCAATTCTCTTCAAGGGTTAATGGCGCGC